>NZ_JBZRPK010000481.1:0-5449 GCF_058382125.1 Haloferax sp. s1 | reverse complement strand
GCCGTCCGCAGGGAGTGGCGCGTCATCCTCACCGGCGTCGTCATTCTCGGGTTCACCGGATTCGTCTGGCAGGGCCTGTTCAACTTCTACGAACTCTACATGGAGACGAAGGGGCTTCCGGCGGCGACGGCGCGGAACATGCTCACCGTCGTCTTCGGCGCGGGCGTCCCGGCCTTTTTCTTCTCGGGCCGCCTCGCCGACAAACTCCCGCGAGTGCCGTACATCCTCGGCGTTCTCGTCTCCTTTGTACTATCCGTCTTCGTCCTCACGCAGACGACCGGACTTATCGCCCTCGTCGTCGTTACGGCCATCGTCGGCTACGTCATCCACAGTCTCTTTCCGGCGCTCGACGCCTATCTCCTCGACACGCTCCCCGACGAGAGTCGCGGAAGCGCCTACTCCGTCTACTCGTTCGGAATGATGGTCTTCCAGGCGAGCGGGTCGGGAGCAGTCGGCTATCTGACCGACATCGGCTACTCGTTCGACGAGGTGTTTATCGGGTTCGCGCTCGGTCTCGCCGCCGTCGTCACCGGACTGGTCGTTCTCCAGCGCACCGGACGGATTCCGAACTGACACCTGCCGCGACGCACCCGGGCCCAAAATGTGGACTTCGGCGACCGAGTCGACCCTCGCCGCACTTTTGCTACTCCACTCTCGCCGCACTTTTGCTACTCCACTCTCGCCGCACTTTTGCTCACCCAGTTCTACCACCGACACGATGGAGTACGTACAAGAGCGGGTCACGACGCTCCACGACCTCTCCGGCACGGTCCCCGACGCCCCGACCGACCGTGCCGCCGTGGTCGTTCCCATGACCGAACGGGAGTACGCCGGTCTCGCCGCCGACCGCGTCCTCTCGACGCTTGCGTCGCTCTCGCCGGCACGGGTCGTCGTTCCCCTCCGCGCACCTGCAGACCGCGTCGGTCCCTTCGCGGACTGGCTAGACGAGTTCGACCTGCCGCTCGACGTAATCTGGTGCGACGGTCCTCGTGTCGCCGAACTGCTCGAAGCACATGGCATCAACGGCGAGCGCGGAAAGGGTCGCGACGTGTGGTTAGCTCTCGGTTGTGCCGCCCGCGAGGACTACGTCGTCGTCCACGACGCGGATACGAAGACCTACGACGAGCGCTACGTCCCGCGACTGCTCTTCCCGCTCGCCCACGGCCACGACTTCTCGAAGGGCTACTACGCCCGCGTCGAAGACGGGAAACTGTACGGACGACTGTTCAGGCTGTTCTATGCCCCGCTCGTTCGCACACTCGGAGACGAGACGGACGTGCCTATCGTCCGCTACCTCGACTCCTTCCGGTACGCGCTCGCCGGCGAGTTCGCGATGACCGCCGACCTCGCGATGAAGATTCGGTCGCCGCGGAAGTGGGGACTCGAAGTCGGCACGCTCGGCGACGCCTTCGAACACGCCGGCTTCGACCGGAGCGCGCAGGTCGACCTCGGCGAGTACGAACACGACCACCGGTCGGTCAGCGGCCCGACTGGGCTCTCCGACATGAGTGAATCGGTCGGGCGGACGCTCCTTCGAACCGTCGTCGAGAACGGCGGCAGCGTCGACTTCGAAACCCTCGCCGACCGCTACCGCGAAGCCGGGAACCGACTCGTCGAACAGTACGCCGCCGACGCGGCGTTCAACGGCTTCGAGTACGACCGAAACAACGAACGCGAACAGGTCGAGACGTACGCACAGGCGATTTCAGCACCCGACGAAGACACGAGGCTCCCGGCGTGGGAAGACACGTCGCTATCGCCGGACGATGTATTTGCGGCCGCCCGCGCCGACCTCGAAGAGATACGCGAGGAGACGAACCAATGAACACCGTAGAGGTGAACCAATGAACACCGTAGAGGTGAACCAATGAACACCGTAGAGGTGAACCAATGAGCGAATCCACTTACGACGACCTCGCGGGCGTCGTCGACCTCTTCGGCGCGCTCACCCGCGAGGAACTCGAAACCGCACTGGACGAACTTGCATTCAAGCAGGGAAGCGAGACGGATACGAGCGCCCTCACGGGCGCAATTTCGGACGCGATAGACGCGTACTACCTCGTCTCCTACGAGACGACAGAAGAGGGGGGCGATATCGCTCCCGATACGGACTCCGAATTACTAACGGTCGGACCGCTGGCGTTCCCGACGCTCCCGCCGCGGGCGGAAGACCTCCCGCATATTCTCGACTACCCGATGCGCGAAGTCCCACGGGACGAACTGGCTGCACAGGTCGAATCCCGTCTCCGCAAGGCGGCCGCGAAGGCAGTCCAGTCGGAGGACACTGACGAAATCGCACGGCTGCTCGATGTGACCTACGACCTCGAAGCGTGGGCGAACACGGATGTCGAGTCCATCCGAGAACGACTCGACGTGGCACTGGCTGAAGAGGGGCAGGCCTAAGTCTCGGCATCCCTTTACAAGTCGTGACGATGGACCTCGCGGGTGTCTCTCGACATGAGTCGGTAACCGTCGATGCAGGGCGTCGAGCGGCCGTTATCGCTCCGGTCGTGTTCCGCGCCGGTCGGCCGCACATCCTCTTTACGAAGCGGGCCGACCACCTCGGTGAGCATCCCGGGCAGATGAGTTTTCCCGGCGGCGGGCGCGAACCGAGCGACACGGGTTTGCAAGCGACGGCCCTGCGAGAGTCCAACGAAGAAATCGGACTGCGGCCCGAGGAAGCGACGTTCCACGGGCGAATAGACGATATCCTCACCGTGACGGACTACGCCGTCACTCCGTTCGTAGCCACCATCCCCGACCGCGAATACGAACCCGACTATCGGGAAGTGGCTGAGATTGCGGTCCTGTCGGTCGACGACCTGACCGACCGCTCGAACTACGAGTCGGAACGCCGCGACCACCCGAAGTACGGCGATATTCGACTCCACTTTTTCCACGTCGACGGCTACACCGTCTGGGGTGCGACTGGACGCATGCTCGTCCAACTACTCGAACTCACCACCGACTGGGAAGTCCCGTCCGAGGTGGACCGTGTGGTCGACCCCGACGCGGATTACCCCGTGTAGAACGGGTAGAAGACGATTTTGTATCACACACGTGGCCGACACTGAGCAACGCTCAGACTGTCGTCTCGAAGCGTCGCATCGCACTGCTGGCGCTCTCGTGTTGTCGTACTCAAAAAACAGCGTCGTGCCCCGACAACCCCTTCTGACCGCTTCCGAACCGCCTCAGCCGAGGAGGTACTTCAGCGCGGGGTGCTGCCGGACGAACTCCGTCTTTTCGATGATGGCGTCGAGACCGTAGATACGACCCGCGGCGAGGGTGCCCACGATGACGAACATCATGAGGCCGAAGAGGTCGCCGTTGACCAGTCCGTGTCCCCAGTCGGCGTTTCCGAGGTAGAAGAACACCATCAGGAGGCCGCCGAAGAAGGCAGCAAGACGGGTGAGCGCCCCGACGAGGAGTCCGAGACCGATGAGGAACTCACCGGCCGGAATCATGAAGTTGGTGAACTCCAGCATCCACGGGGTCTGGCCTGCCCACAGGAGGAACCCGTGGATTGGCGAGCCACCGGTTGCGTTGATGAGCCACCCGCCGGCGTCGAACGCCTCAGGTCCGGTTAGCTTTCCCCACCCCGCGTGGAGAAACCAGTACCCCGTGATGAGGCGAGTGAGCACGAGCACGTAGCCCGTTGCACCTTGTGAGTAGTCGAAGTCCATGCGGTTCCCCAGCATTTTGATTTGTCCGGTTGCGGTCATCGTAATTCACCTTACAATTGAAACGTCGCCCGGAGACCGCATATAACGGGTGCGTGATTTTCGAATCTATGGAACTGGGAACGACCGAAACCAGTCTACTGAGGGCTTCACGCGCAATTTTCGAATATTACTCTAATTCTGTAATTGAGTAGTTTTGAAAATTCCGGTGGTTCAAGCTTCGATTCCCGAGATAGAGCGATTCTGAGGTCCTATCACACCGCTAACGATTGCTTCCGACCTCGTCACCGACAGGGTATATAAGTCCCTCCGAGGTGCGCCAGCGTCGCCGTCACCGACAGGGTTTTGCCTCCATCCACGCTATCCGCTTTCACATGGTCGCACAGACGATGGATCGCGTTCCGCGACGGTACTGAAATTTTTGTGGTGATAGCATGCTGACCGCCGAGCGTGCGGTCTCGAACGCCGGCTTAGACGCCGTGGCACTCAAACCCGCCGAGTGCGACGTGCGCCGGGCGCTGGAGGTCCCCTTGGACATTGTCGCTATCGACTACGAGGGTCGGGAGCGACTGCCCGATGAGAGCGTCCTTGCTGCGCTCGCGGCGGAGAAAGAAATCAGACTGACCACGCCAGTCAGAGCCGACGGGTTCGACCCGCTCGGCGACGACTCGCTGTACGACCGGCTCCCGACCGGGGTTCGGCAGGTGTTGGTAGCGGGCCACGCAGCCTATCTGACCGACGACGAGAAACGCCGTGCGGTTGCTCCCCGGCTTCGCGCCGCGCGAGAGCGCGCCCCCGATGCGTGGGTCGGCACTGAGGGAATCGAGCGAATCGCCCTCGCAGCGGGCGGCACGCAGTACGAACTGCTCTCGCGGTCGACCCGCAGAGACGTTCGCGCACTCAGGTCGGCTGGGTACGATGGCGAAGTCGCCCTCTACGCGCCGACCGTCCTGACCGACGACGAAGACGAGATTCTCGACGCTGTCGGCGCGTACGTCTCCCGGCGGCGACCCGTCGCTCGCGCGCTCCCTGACGACGCACCCACCGATTCGTCCGCCGAGGGTCGCGCCCGCGAGGTGCTCTTGAAGGCCGCCCGCGACTACGCCCTCATCGGGTCGGTCGCGGACGTTCGCCGCCGCGTGGACGACCTCCGCGAGGTTGGTATCGACCTCGTAGTCGGCTACCCCGCCCGCGGCGTGGACGAGTTCGTCGAGTAACTGCGACGCTCTCTCACCCGCTTCGCTTTTTCTGTTCGCACCGTGCTCGCTCCCGAGAGCGGCGACGACAGCCGGATTCGAGGACTGAAGGGACGAGATTCGAGGACCGGAGGTGTTTTGTAGCGACGACAGAGACGATAAGAGGACAGCACGGTTGGACGGCTCCTTTCGACCCCGTGGTTTCCACGTGGGTTACTGCTGGTCAACCTACCCTGTCTCTCTAATACTCGTGAGCGGCTGCAATCGCGCTTCTCGATAGCACAACCACACAACTGGAGAGGCAGTACGACCACACAACCGAAGAGCGTCTGGTACGTACACCGCCGCATTGACTGCAACACAGGGCGGCCTCTGAACAGAAACGGTCGACAATGCTCTGATTTGCTCGCCTTTCAAGTCCTTCGCCGACTAGCAGCGGGTATGGGCAGTCCCGAGCGAGTTGCCGTCGTCGGTGCGGGCGCGGTCGGTCTGACGACCGCGTACGACTTTGCCAGCCACGGGGCCCCGGGCCCGCCTGCTGTGCGGGGCGTGCAGGGGTGCGCGGCTGTCGGC
>NZ_JBZRPK010000482.1:0-5455 GCF_058382125.1 Haloferax sp. s1 | reverse complement strand
GCTATGGAATGGGACAGTTCGCGCCAGCAGTCGCCATCGACCGCCACGGTAAAGCGTGACTGATGACCGCTCTGCAACGACTTCTCGTCGTCGGGATAGCCCTGCTGGTGGTCCTGCCTTCGATGATGAGTGGCACATTCGCCCACCACGGCGAGACTCCGGTCTATTCCGTTAGTCAGGGCGGTGTCTGCTATACCGTCGAGGCACTCGGTGACGGGACAACACCCGTCGGTTCGTTCTACGACTACCGGAACAACGAGACCTCGCCGACTGGTATCTTCTCGTCGTACGGGACAGGCTACCTGCAGGAGAATCAGACGAGTAATCTGTTCTTCTATCACGGCTCGCAGGGTGTCAGTCTCGTCATTCTTCACGACAGACTCGGTGACAGTCCATCCGGCGGGACCGTGACGATGGCGTTCGATGGCCTTCCGTCGGGCGACGGCTGGGTCGTTCGAGACGACTACTACGGCAACGGGACGCAGGACGACGACTGGGTTGAAGAAAACTCGACAGCGAATATCGACTGGAAATGGGCACCTAACCGAACCGATGGGGGTGCCTACCGCGGGTTCGAGAACCTCGAGACGGGCGACAACGTCACGATTACGCCTGGCTTCAACGAACAGGCGGACCACTATGACGACTGGCGCTGGAGCACCGGCGACAACCAAATCACCGAGTTCCGACTTATCCACGCCAACGAGAGTACTGTCACCCTCGACATGGAGTCGGAACTCACGATTACCGCCGGTTCGTGCCAGGAGTCAACGCCGACACCAACTCCGACGCCAACGCCAACACCAACACCAACGCCAACACCAACACCAACGCCAACTCCGACTCCGACGCCGACCCCAACACCAACACCGACACCAACTCCGACGCCAACCTCGACACCAACACCGACTCCGACACCAACGCCAACGCCAACGCCGACACCAACTCCGACGCCGACCCCAACACCAACACCGACTCCGACGCCAACCCCAACGCCGACTCCAACACCGACCCCGACGCCGACCTCAACACCAACTCCAACACCAACTCCAACACCAACTCCAACACCAACGCCCGAGCCTACACCGACGCGTAGCTCAGGTGGCGGCGGTTCAAGCGGTGGGAGTTCAAGCAGTAGTAGCTCTAGCAGTGGGAGTTACAGTTCCCCGAAGCCGACAACCAAAGTTGAGACCACGAAGGTAACGGACACCCACGTTCGGTACACTGTGAGTGATGCCCAAGCCGAGACGCCAATCGAAGTCCGACTCCCCTCGTCGGTGACTGCCGAATCCAGTGTCGAAGTCACCCAGGTTACAGTCACGTTGTCCAGACCGGCATCCACGTTCACGATGGACGTGAAGGGATACACGGAGCGGCCTGAGGGCGTCGGGGCAGTCGCTCTCACCGACGACGTGCCGTTGTATCTGGAGATCGAGGGCGACGAGACGATGAACCGGTCTCTCGACGCGGCGACCGTGGACTTCTCCCTGACGAAAGACGACCTCAGTGCCCGCGGGACGACTCCAGAGAACGTCGCATTCTACCGATACCACAACGGAACGTGGGAACAACTCGATACGAAACTGAAAGAGACGAACACGCAGTCACAGTACCTGATGCAAGCGACATCACCGGGAACGTCCTACTTCGCGCTCGGAATCCAGCACCCCGTCGCGACCGTCTCGAACGTTACCACTGAACCGGGCATCGTGACCGGCGAGACAACCACCGTAACCGCCGACGTGACCAACACGGGCCACGTCGACGGTGTCGTCACGGTCAACCTAACCGTCGATGGTGAGATAGTCTCGAACCAGTCGGTGACACTCCAATCCGGAGACACGCAGTCCGTCACGTTCGACCACCAGTTCGATACGGCCGGGTCGCACACTGTGGCACTCAATGGGGAACGCGTCGACACCGTCGTACGTGAACAGTCTACCGCCGTGCTCACCGACCTAACGGTGGATGCATCGACCATCGGGCCGGGCGAGAGCGTCACGCTCATCGCGACCGTCACCAACACTGGCGAGGGTGAGGAGACGACGACGCTCACGTTCGAAGGGGTCGACAGCGTCACCGAGTCCAGAACGGTCACCGTTCCCGCTGGACAACGGGAAGTCGTTACGTTCGAACAGACTATCGAGTCACCCGGCGAGTACACCCTCAGGGTGAACGACCGAGTCGTCGACGTGACCGTCAAGGAGGGCAGTTCGAAGTTCGGAACCCCACCCACGGATAGCGCTGGTGAGAGCGACGCTGGAGCGACGGATGACCCCGGTTACAGTCTGCTGGTTGTGTTAGGGCTTGCGGTGGCATCTATCTCCCTCGCGGTCAGCTTCCGGCGGTTGGTGGAGAAGCGAAAATAGGCCACAGTTTGCAGCCGTTCTGTGGTTTTTGACGAGGGTGACACTCCTCGCAAACAGTATCTGTGAGCCTTTTGTTCGCTTGCTTCCACTGAGGAACGTACATCTCTTTCTGGAGACCGAGTCCATAGGCTACTGAGAGCACAGGCGTTCCTCGGACTTGCTAAGCCGAAGCTCAGATGAG
This sequence comes from Haloferax sp. s1, assembly GCF_058382125.1. NCBI lineage: Archaea > Methanobacteriati > Methanobacteriota > Halobacteria > Halobacteriales > Haloferacaceae > Haloferax > Haloferax sp. s1. Next base: position 2,905 of record NZ_JBZRPK010000482.1, on the reverse strand, counting down.
ACTACGGCCTTCGAACGTGGCGTCAGTATCAATCTCCATGAGATCGAGAATCGTCGGCGTGATGTTGTAGAGGTCGATATCGTCACTGACCGATACCTCGGGGTCGTCGATAAGCAGCGTCGCGTTATCGAACGAGTGCATGCCGTTGCGGGGGCCGACGCCGAACACGTCGTCGTGACCCTTGAAGCCGGATTTGAGGTCGAACCCGTGGTTCGGGATGATGACGAGGTCCGGGGCGAGATGGTCCTGTGCGCCGTGGAACCCCTCTTCTTTCGTGACGACGCGGTCGGCGACCTTCTTCCCGTTCGGGCCTTCGAGGGCTTCGAGTTCGGCCTTCAGCTCGGCGCGGACTTCCTCGTACTCGTCCTGGGGGACCGACCCGCGTGGGTCACGGCCTTCGAGGTTGATGAAGAAGCGACCGGGGATGAGCGAGTACGCCTTCGACTCCGCGGCAATATCGCCAAGCGAGTCGTGGTCCTCGCTCTGGTAGGTGAGCCAGCCGTTCTCTTCGAGCCACGTGTTACAGTGGACTTCGTAATCGAGCGAGGTGAAGCCGTGGTCGGAGGCGACGACGAGCGTCACGTCCTCGGGGAGCGAGTCGTGGAGGTCGCCGATGTACTCGTCGACCGTGCGGTAGAACTCGATGAACTCCTCGCTGTAGGTGCCGTCTTCGGCGTAATCCTTGAACAGGAAGTGGTTGACGCGGTCGGTCGTCATGAAGACGCCGAAAAAGAGGTCCCAGTCGTCCTGTTCGATATACCGTTTAAACGCTTCGTAGCGACGTTTGAGTGTCTGTTCGGCGTTCTCGACAAACCCCGACTTGTCGTCTTTATGACCGAGTTTTGCATCCGTGTCGATTCGGTAATTACCCTCGTTTAGGGTGTCCGCAAGCGACTGTGGATGGGCAGCCTTGTCGACGCTGGGCGAGAGGAACCCAGAGACCATGCGCTGGACGTCTCGCTGCGGTGGGAACGTCACGGGGACGTTCATCACGGTTGCCTTGCGGCCGGCGTCGGTGACGCGGTCCCAGACGCGGGTTGCTTCGACGTGGCTCCCCATCGGAACGTAGGCGTCGTAGCTTCCGGGCTCGCGGTCCTGGAAACCGAACACACCCGTTTCACCGGGGTTGACGCCGGTCGTGAGTGCGGGCCAGCAGGCGCTGGACTCCGGCGGCACGATTGAGTCAATCGGAGTGCCTGTTCCTTTCGACGCGATTCGGGTGAGGTTCGGGAAGACGTCCGGATTCTCGTCGATAAGCGAGTACGGTACACCGTCGATACCGAGGAAGGCGACGCGGGGGTCGTCACTCCCACCGGTGAGGCGATCAAATAATCCCATGTCGGACGTGTGATGAGTATTCGTTATGGGTCTTTCTCTTCTTGAGAGTCATTGTTACGGTGTCTCGATTCACGTATGTGGGTTTCAGAATGTGGTTGCGAAAGTATGAACGCTTGGGCCGGTTGTGACCATCTCGGTATGGTCTCAACTGTGTGGCCGGTATAATGGGTGTATGTATGTTATACTAATAGACGGCTATCTCACTGGTTGTTCTGTACGTACGTAGTCAGCTACGGTATGCCCTTAGGACTGCTGTAGGTCGAGAATCCACTCACACTTCCCGCACGGCGTCTTTCCGCTCTTTTTGGCTTCGCCGCGGGTCATCTCCACGAAGTGGCCTTCGCTGTGGCCGCCGCAGACGAGTTCGCCCTCGTCGTCGAGTTCGTGGTACGCGTAGCCGCCCGTGTATGCGCCGCTCGGGGTCGTAGCGACGGTTTCGGAATCGTCGCGAGTATCCTGTTCGGCGAGTTTTGCGCGCTGTTCGCTGGTTGGCTTCTGATCGATCTTCTCTCGCGTATCCATTCGCAGTACGTACTTGTCATCCCCGGCATATTTTGATTTCGGCCGTTTGAGATGTTCTTCACGGTTATTCATATCTGCCGTGATTGCCGATACCTTCATATCATTTCACGAGAGGGTCGAACGATTTCGGGACGCCCGAGAACCCCAAAGCTCGAACGGGTGTCGTTCTCAGGGAACCGTTTGTTTACGCAGAAAGTACGATTTGGCTATCCCAACGCCACGAGTACATCAGTCACTCCTAATCGCTCGTCTGTTGGCGGTCAGCACTGACGCCCTTGCAGGTGGTTCTTCGAGTGTAGCCGAGATACAAGAGGAACGCGGCGAGATTGATTAAGAACCCGACTGTGAATTCCATGGAGATCGCCTCGTACGGCGACACCGCGATTGGCTTCGGTTTGAGAACGACGAAGTACAGGTAGTCGATTTGTCTCTTGTACACGTACGTGATCATAAAGCCGGACACACCGGCCGCGGCAACGAGTACGGACGCCAGACGATGAACGCCCGCAGGAATTCCTTGTCGAGTCGCGTGAACATTGACGGCCCCGGCGAATAACAACCCCGAGAGAAGCCCAGCAGTGAGATAGAGGATATTAATACGCACGTGTGCTGTCAATAGAGTGGATTTTTATTAGTGTTCGGGCTGAACGGCCCCGCGTCGGTTCGGATGAGTGAGTAGATTTCGTATGCTTTCGAGCCGTCTGTGCTCTCGGAATCCGCTTGTGCTGTGTCGCGTACTCAGCGTTCAGCCCTTTTGCTAAACTCCTGATATCGGGGGCAAATTGGGTGTGAACGGTTCCTAAACAGATGAAGTGACGGGGGTGAGATGACCGCTCGGCGTCGCGCAGATGAACTGAGTACACTTCGTGTGCTTTTCGCTCAACTGCGACCGCTTCGAGTGGACGACCGAGCACACGAAACGTACTCCTAATCGTCTGTTCTTCCGGTAGTTGCTATCGTGCGCCTATCGTATCGTCCAGCTCGCGAGTCGTCTCAGTTTGCGTGCTCGCTCCCCCCACCACTTCATCTGTTCTTCGTACACGCG
>NZ_JBZRPK010000483.1:0-5499 GCF_058382125.1 Haloferax sp. s1 | reverse complement strand
GGCGGAGGTCGTCCCGGCTGCCGTGGACGTACTGAAAGCGGTCGGCGACTTCGAGTTCGTCGAAGCCGACGCCGGCGACCACGTGAAAGAAGAGACCGGCGAGGCACTCCCGCAGGAGACCTACGACCTCGCGGCCGAGGCCGACGCAACCTTGTTCGGGGCCGCGGGCGAGACGGCGGCGGATGTCATCCTCCCGCTTCGGGAGGCTGTCGATTCGTTCGTCAACGTCCGCCCGGCGAAAGCCTACCCCGGCGTGGACGCCCTGCGCCCGGAGACGGACCTCGTCTTCCTCCGGGAGAACACCGAGGGCGTCTACTCGGGCCACGAAGACCGCCTCTCTGAGGACCTCTCGACGCTCACGCGCGTGGTCACCACGTCCGCGTCCGAGCGACTCGCCGAGTACGCCTGCGACTACGTCGGCGGCGAGGGCGGTAGCTTCCAGGTCGCCCACAAGGCGAACGTGATGCGAGAGACCGACGGTCGATTCCGCGACGCCGTCGTCGCCGTCGCCGACGAACGCGGCGTCGAGGTCGAGGAAGTCCTCATGGACGCCTTCGCGACGCGCGTCTGTCTCGACCCGACGCAGTTCGACACCATCGTCTGTCCGAACCTCGCGGGCGACGTGCTTTCGGACCTCGCGGCCGGACTCGTCGGCGGTCTCGGTCTGCTTCCGTCGGCCAATATCGGCCCGGATAGCGCCCTGTTCGAACCGGTCCACGGCTCCGCACCCGACATCGCGGGCGAAGGAATCGCCAACCCAGCGGCGACCATCCTCTCGGCGGCGATGCTCTTGGACTACCTCGACTACGAAGACGAGGCAGACCGGGTCCGTGCCGCTGTCGAAGGCGTTCTCGCGGACGGTCCGCGCACGCCGGACCTCGGCGGCGACGCCTCCACGGAGGACGTAACCGCGGCGGTTATCGACCGCCTCTAAACTCGAAAACTCGGTCGGGTCTAACGAAACCCTCAACAAACAACCGGTTCGGTGTAGCCAACTACTCCAATCGGTTCGGTGTGTCCTGTCCCGACGAAGCCCCTGTTCGGATTCAGTTGCCCCTGCCCACTCCTCCGACAGGCGGGCTTCGTCTCTTTTCTGCTCTTTTCTCGCTCCTTTCTCGGTCGCTTCCCGCCCTCTCGCTCGTTTCCCTGTTCCGTTTCTCGTTCAGTTTCGAATTCACGCACTGTTGTTTTCGTTCCTGTGTGTAATCCGCCAATCGCGAACATATACAGGCGTATTCCAACATAAACAATTAACACTACCCGCCGACGTACCATCCACCTAACGAGGTACCGCTATCGATGTTACCAGCAGAGCGCAAACGCCGTATCGTCGAACTCGTCGCCGATTCTGATGGCCGTTCCGTCGAATCCCTCTCCGAGAATCTGGGCTACTCGAAGGCGACAATACGCCGTGACTTGCGTGAACTCGAAACCCGTGGACTCATCGAACGGTCGCACGGCGGAGCCGTTCCCGTGACTTCCGTCGGCCGCGAGCAAACCTACGGGCAAAAGGAAGTACAGAATCTCGAAGGAAAACGCGCAATCGCCGACCGAGCGGTCGAGGAACTGGCCGAAGGTCAGGTCGTCTTCTTCGACGCGGGGACGACGACGATGGAAGTCGCTCGGAAGGTTCCCAAAGACGGCACGATTTTGGGAGTCACCAACTCGCCGCGGCTTGCAGTCGAGTTGAACGACGACGACAACGAGGTCAAACTCACCGGCGGGACGCTCCGGCGGCGAACGAAGGCGCTCGTGGGACCGACCGCCGAATCGTTCACGCAGCGGACGAACTTCGACCTGCTTTTCCTCGGGACGAACGCGCTGGATGCCGACTCCGGGCTCACCACGCCGAACGAGGACGAAGCGCGGATGAAAGAGCTGATGGTCGAAAAGGCCGAGAAGGTCGTCCTCGTCGCCGACGTGTCCAAACTCGGTCGTCGAAGCTTCGTCCAGTTCGCCCCGCTGGGAGACATCGACCTGTTCATCACCGACGGTGAACTCGAGGAGGGGACCCGCGAGGCTATCGAAAGTGCAGGTGTCGATGTCGCCGATGGGGCTGGGCAATGATTCTCACCGTTACCCCGAATCCCGCGGTGGACCACACGATTCACTTCGACGAACCGCTCGAAACCGGCGTCGTCCACCGAACCGACGACGCGGTGTTCACCGCCGGTGGAAAGGGCATCAACGTCGCCAAGTACGTCTCGGCACTCGACGTCGACGCGGCCGCAACCGGGTTTCTCGGCGGCCACTTCGGAAAATTCGTTCGTGACCGCCTCGATGCCGACAGCGTCTCCGCTGATTTCGTGGCCATCGACGACGACACGCGTCTGAACACGACCGTGCTCGCCGAGGACGGCGAATACAAACTCAATCACAACGGCCCGCAGATTCGTGCAGCCCACGTGGACGAACTCGTCGAAACGGTGCAAGCAAACGACCCGGACACGCTCCTCGTGGGCGGGAGTCTTCCTCCGGGAATGTCGCTCTCGGCGGTCGATAGACTCGCTCGCGCAGGGAACTGGCGAACCGCAGTCGACATGGGCGGTGAGTCTCTTTCCGACCTCGAAGCCGACTACTTCGTCTGCAAACCCAATCGCTCGGAACTCGCGGCGGCGACGGGGCGAACCATCGAAACCGACGAAGACGCGGTTGCAGCCGCTGAAGAGCTCCAAAACCGCGGGTTCGAGTACGTACTCGCGTCACTCGGAGCCGACGGAGCGCTTCTCGTCACCGACGACGAAGTCCTGTCAGCACCCGCGGCCGACGTCGAGGTCGTCGATACTGTCGGCGCTGGCGACGCCATTCTTTCGGGGTTCATCGCGGCCCGCGAACACGGATTGGACGACGCAGACGCGCTTCGCATGGGAATCTTGACCGCCGCCCGCGTCGTTAGTGTCGCCGGAACACGGGTTCCGGACCTCGACGGCGTACTCACGAACGAAACGCGCATCGAGGTAACCACTGTACGGCGGCGGTAAATTCCCGAGCTGGTATTTATTAACAACTAAAACGAACAGAAATATTCGTATTCGAAAGGATTTTTGAGTATATTTACGTACGTTTCTGCAGAGGGTTGGCAACACTATGGCAAACGACGCAGAAGACGCGGTTCGGTCCTACCTCACGTCGGTGAAGGAGGACCTCATGACTGGGGTCTCGTTTATGATCCCGTTCGTAACGATTGGCGGCATTTTCCTTGCACTGGGCTACGCTGTCGCCTCGTTCTCGAACAACGTACGGAACGTGTTCGAGAGCACGGGTACCCCTGGCTGGTTCCTCGCACAAATCGGTGTCGCGGGCCTGACGCTCATGGTCCCGGTGCTCGGCGCGTACATCGCGTACGCCATCGCCGACAGGCCGGGACTTGCACCGGGGTTCATTCTCTCGTACATCATTCAGCAGGGGAACGTCCTGAAAGCGGCCGGTGACGTTATCGGCCTTCAGGGTGGCTCTGCCGGTGCCGGATACCTCGGCGCAATCGTGGCCGGGTTCCTCGCCGGCATCGTCGCGCGCTGGTTCAAGCAGCGCAACGTGCCGGAGTTTATCGCACCGATGATGCCCGTGCTCCTCATTCCGGTCGCGACGACGGCGGTGCTCACGCCAATTATGCTGTTCGTGCTGGGCGTCCCTATCTCCATCGCGAACGCGGGACTCACGGACTTCCTGAGCAATATGCAGGGCGGCGGACAGGCCATCGTCCTCGGCGCGATTCTCGGTGCGATGATGGCTTCCGATATGGGCGGTCCCATCAACAAGGTCGCCTACGTGTTCTCTGTCGGTCTGATCTCTGAGGGCGTCACGGCACCGATGGCGGCGGTCATGATTGCGGGGATGGTCCCGCCGATTGGCCTCGCACTGTCGAACTTCATCGCGCCGCAGAAGTACGCCGCTGAGATGTACGAGAACGCCAAAAGCGGCGTTCTCCTCGGCTTCTCGTTTATTACCGAGGGGGCGATTCCCTACGCGGCCGCTGACCCGGCCCGCATCATCCCGAGTGTCGTCGCCGGAAGCGCCGTCGCGGGTGCGGCCTCGATGGCGCTCGGCGTGACGATGCCCGCTCCTCACGGTGGCATCTTCGTCGTTCCGCTGTCGAACCAGCCCCTCGCGTTCGTCGGCTGTATCCTGCTCGGTTCGCTCGTGACGGCGGCCATCGCGACGGCCATCAAGCCGAACTTCGACGCGAAAATCGCGGCACAGAGTTCCGACGACTGACCACACGAAACCAATCTTTCCATACTCGAACGAAGCACCATGGACGTAGCAGATATCAGCACCATCACACCGCTCGAATTGATCTCACTCGAAGAGCCACCGGCGACGAAGGAGGGAGCCATCGAGTTCCTCCTCGATTTGGCTGTCGACGCCGGCCGCGTCGACGACCGAGAGGCTGCGCTCACCGCCCTCCTCGAACGCGAGGAGGAGGCGACGACCGGCGTCGGATTCGGTATCGGCATCCCGCACGCGAAGACCGACGCCGTCTCGAAACCGACAGTCGCGTTCGGTCGGTCGACCGAGGGAATCGACTTCGACGCGATGGACGACAAGCCCGCGCGACTCCTGTTTATGATTCTCGTCCCCGCCGAAGGCGGCGAAGACCACCTGCAGATTCTGAGCGCACTCTCGCGGTCGCTCATGCACGAAGACGTACGCGAGAAACTCCTCGAAGCAGAGCGCAAAGAGACGGTCCAAGACGTGCTCGGCGAGGTGGTCGCCTGATGGAGCGAATCGTCACCGTCGTCCCCGAAGACGGGCTTCACGCCCGGCCCGCCTCGAAGTTCGTCGAGACGGCGAACGAGTTCGACGCCGACGTGCAACTCGGCCGCGCTGACTCGGACGGCCTCGCACCCGCCGCGAGCATGCTCGCCGTGACGGGACTCGGCGTTGCCGCCGGCGAAGACGTTCGGCTCGTCGCCGAGGGCGACGACGCGGAAGCAACACTCGACGCACTCGAAGCTATCCTTTCTACGCCCGAAGCCAAACAGTAACTATGGACGAACGAACCCTCTCCGGTATCGGTGTCACCCCGCTTTCGGGCGTCGGGACAGTCGTCTGGTATCGCCCGGACGCGGACCTCCCGGAGCCACCGGAACCGGAAGATATCGACGCCGAGGCCGAACTGGCCCGCTTCGAAGACGCCCGCGAAGCCGCCGAAGACGAACTCGAAACCGAGCGAGCGCGCACTGCCGACCGGGTCGGAAAAGAGGAAGCCGCGGTCTTCGACGCGCATATCCAGTTTCTCAACGACCCGCAGATAACCGACGGCGTCGCCGACGCTATCGAGGGTGGACTTCCGGCAGAACACGCCGTTCAGGAGACGTTCTCGTCGTTTGTCGAGCAGTTCGAGAACATGGGCGGACGCATGGGCGAACGCGCCGATGACCTACGCGACATCCGCGATAGACTCGTGCGCGTGCTTTCCGACGCCGAACGGACCGACCTCTCGTCGTTGCCGACGGGGAGCGTCGTCGTCGCCGAACGCCTCACACCGAGTGACAC
>NZ_JBZRPK010000484.1:1074-5528 GCF_058382125.1 Haloferax sp. s1 | reverse complement strand
GTACTGGAACGTGAGAGCACGTACGTACAGACGCTCGTTGACGATGTTGACGGCGACCCAATTCTGCTCGGGCATTCCTACGGTGCACTCACCGGAATCGAGGCTGCGACGGATGCAACGGTCGAAGCGGTCGTCGCCTACGAACCGGCTGTCCTTCCCGACGACTTCCGGACGCAGGCTAATCTCGCCGACCGCATGGCGGCGCTCGTTGAGCAGGGCGAACGCCGCGAGGCGGTGAAACGCTACATCGAGCTAGTACTTCACCCCGAAGGAATCGACGACCTCGACGCATGGTTAGCAGAGTGGCCAGTTTGGCCCGACTGTGTTGACCTCGTCGAAGAGGTTGTCCGGATGAATCGTGCCGTCGAGCGATACCGGCTTCCCGACCGTCTCGACGTCGATGCCCCCGTGCTCGTCCTGACTGGCACCGACGGTCCAGACTTCCTCCGCAAAAGCGCTCGTGCTACTCACGAGGCGCTTCCGCATAGCCGCTTCGTCGAGTTCGACGGTATTGGTCACAGCGGTCCCAGCGCAGCACCGGAACTGATTTCGGCGGAAGTCGATTGCTTCCTTCGTAAATAGTCGAGAGTGGTTTGGAGAATATAGTAACGTTTGCAACTGGTGACACATCCAATCGCACGACACCGGTCGAGCGAGTGTGCACTGACTTGCAAACGCTACTATAGCATGTAACTGTCCACCTCGATCGCCGCTGCTGGCCGTCGCGGCACTCGGAACCGACCGTTCTGATGGAGTTTCGATTCGGTCGGGAGTTCGAACGGACATTCTACAGACAGGCCGGTGGGCCACCGAATCTTTGACCCATGGCAACAAACACCGTAGCATGGTTAGAGTCGCTCGCCGGACCCTCTCCTACCTAGGGTTAGTCGTTGTGACCACGATTGTCCTCACGTTGGTCTACAACGTCGGCATGGGCATCTGGGAGGGGCGCTCCCAGCCGCTGTATCGCTCGCTCGAAGTGGTCTTCCAGAGCTTAACGACCACTGGCTACGGCGAAGACGCCCCGTGGGATAGCCTACAGATGAACCTGCTCGTCATCGGCATTCAACTGACGGGTATCGGCCTCATACTGACCGCGGTGGATATCTTCGCAGTGCCATGGCTCCAGAGCGCACTCAAGCCATCTGCGCCGAGCGACGCGCCTGACCACTCCGCCCATGTCGTCATCTGCGGGTTCACACCGAGAACCGAGGCCTTCCTGGAGGAACTTGCCACCCGGGAAAGACCATACGTCCTCATCGAGTCCGACGAAGCGGTCGCGACCGACCTCCACCGGGCAGACTACGACGTGGTTCACGGGGACCCGGAGGCGACTGGGGTATTGTCTGCAGCGAGCGTTGCGGACGCAGCGGCGGTCGTCGTAGACGCGCCCGACGACGCGACGGCGAGCATCGTCCTGTCCGTCCGGGAGGTAAACCCGGAGGTCAGGACCGTCACCCTCGTTGAGCACCGCGGTTTGGGGGAGTACCTCGACGTAGCGGGTGCCGACGCAGTCCTTTCGCCCCGCCAACTGCTCGGTGAGAGCATCGCGAGCGAGGTACCGACGGCCGTCAGCACGCTCGTCGACGAGGAGGTCGAAATCGGCGAAGACTTGCAGCTCGTCGAAGTCGGAGTCACACCGGACAGCGACCTCTGCGGTCGGACAGTTGCGGAGGCACAGCTCCGTGAGCGGTTCGGCGTAGACATGATCGGTGCCTGGGTCGATGGGAGCTTCGAGAGTCCGTTCCCACCGGATACGACCATCGAAAGCGGTGTCAGGCTGTTAGTCGTGGGTGACCGGAAAGAGGCAGACTCGTTTCGCGACGAAGCAATCGCGTCCGTCCAGTCGGTTTCGTCCCAAACGGTCGTTATTGCGGGGTACGGTGAGTCCGGGCGGGCGGCTGCCAGAGCCTTCGAGGGAACGACGACGAACGTCACAGTCCTCGACATCGAGGACGACAGCCAGGTCGACGTAGTGGGAGACGTTCGAGACCCCGAAGTGCTCGAACGTGCCGGAATCGGCGACGCCTCGGCACTTGTCATCACCGTCGGAGACGACACAACCGCTATCCTCGCAACGTTAATCGCTCGGGACCGCAACCCGGACCTACGACTCCTGGTTCGGGCGAACGAGGAAGACGACGTGACGAAACTCTACCGGGCAGGGGCGGACTTCGTCCAGTCGCTGGCGACCGTCAGCGGCCGGATGATTGCATCCACGGTGTTCGAGGACGAGGAGGTGTTCGTCTACGACAAGCAGGTCTCCGTGGTTCGGCTACCGGCTACCGATCTGGCTGGCAAAACTGTGGCCGAGGCGGCAGTCCGGTCACGTACCGGTGTGACCGTTATCGCCGTCGTCCGGGAAGAAGAGATCATCACGAATTTCGACCCGACGGCGTTCGAAATTGCAGAAGGTGACGATGTGATCGTTGCCGGAGCAGACGAACATATCCGACGGTTCGAGTCCGAGTTCGGCGGGTGAAGTGGGACGCAAGAAAGCGGCACCCTCCGGGTCGACAGTCATTCCGAGGGACGGATTTGGCTCGTCTCGAGTGCCCTCTTTCGAACCCTGCGCTGACTCGGCGTTGTTTTCCCACAGTGTTCGATGCGTGCAACCGTATTCGCATCGATACAACTAGTCGGATGATGCTATGACTCTTGACAGAAGCGATGGAGCTAGCCGATAAACCACCCCATCCAGTCAATATATAACCAAGAGATTCAGCCGTCTGAAATCGATATCTATCAGCGGCGACATCTACTTTTCGAACGGGTGGACACAGTTCGGATAACTCGATTCAGCAAGCGTACCAGTCTAGTTACTCTACTGATTTGCGGTTTTACCGCTACAGAGACGTGATGAACAGCGCGGACTGACCGTCGTCAGCGGTGGCAGTCAAGATACTTCTAGCAAGATTCTCGTTGGAATCTAGTGATTGTAGTCGTACGCTTGACCCGACTTCTAACCTAGTGAAAATGACTATTACAACTATTCGTGACGGATTTTAGGTATGTGTGAGTTGATTATGAAATAGCGTAACAAACTATTACACAACTACTACTGTAACGGACTGGGCCGGTCTAATCATATATATGATATAAATTCGTGGCGTGACGTCCACGAAAATCGACTTCGGTGGCGCGATACGACTTGGATCCGAGTATTTCGGATAGGCTTCGTCTGATAGAGCTATCACAGCGTCTACGAGTCACTACAGACTCGGTGCACGACATCGTGCAGTCGAATGGGGCTCTGGTGTAGGCGCTACGACAACATATTCTGTTGTTTTTAGCTCTAGCTCCCTGATATAATTCTCCAATTCAAGATACTCACTTGATTATTATAGGTATGGTCAATATCCTGTGGGTGGCGATGTATCCAAATTATTCGGATTCTGTTTCTTCTTTGTCCAAACAAGAAACAGGTGAGATGACCGATAAACCGAAGTACACCCAGTGAGAGAATGTAACTCACGTAGGGCAGTCGTCGTACGGTTACCGTGACATGCCGTGCTCGTCGCGACCGTACTCGCTAGCGCCTACAGAACCCATCAGACCCATGACCAAGTGTACTGCTGAAATCGTTCACGTGTTGGAGAATCTGGGCGTCGAGTATCTGTTCGGATACCCTGGCGGCCGAGCTATCGAACTACTCGAGTCACTCGCCGACTCGGATATTCAGGTCGTGCGTCCGCGCGATGAGCGCGAGGCGAGCGTGATGGCCGAGATGTACGGGCGGTATCACCAGTCACCGGGTGTGCTCACGGGACAAGGTCCTTGGATTGGGAGTATCGGCGCAATCGGTCAGATGGAGGCCCGACTCGGTTCATCTCCGATGGTTGCCCTGACGGAAGCATCTGAACGAGGTGACTACTCGACGTTAGCGCCGTATCAGCAGGCTCGTGGTGATTATGGTGGTTTCTCGCTTCCCAAGATTCTGGACGGTATCACCAAGGAGTGGTGGTTCCCTCGTTCGGCTAACGAAACGATACGGAGCGTCCAGTTAGCGTTCAAGCACTCGACTGCTAATCGTCCCGGTCCCACGGCGGTCATTCTGGACGGAGATGCAGTCACTGCTGAGGTGCCGGAAGATGATACGCCACCTCTCTGGTCTCCAGAAGAACAGACCAAAAACTGGGAGTCGGCACCGACCGAGGAAACCGTTTCCGAGGCCTCGAAGATACTTTCGGATGCTGAGCGACCGGTTATTATCGCGGGGAACGGCGTTCACGTCTCTCAGTGCTACGACGAACTGCTCGACGTAGCGGCGGCGTACGACGCGGTTGTCACCACTTCCTATCTCGGGAAGTCGACGATTCCGGAGACACACGACCGGGCCGCCGGTGTCATCGGCTCGTACGCGTACCTCGGATACACATCTGACGCTACCGACGAAGACGCAATGGCCGTCGTGGGCCGGCCGGTGAGTCCGACAGACGAGAATCGTGATGGGG
>NZ_JBZRPK010000484.1:422-1064 GCF_058382125.1 Haloferax sp. s1 | reverse complement strand
TGCCGGAGACACCCGCCCGGGCCGCCGGTGTCACCGGCTCGTTCGGACACGAAGGTGCCAATCAGGTGGTCAGCGAAGCAGACGCACTGCTCGTCGTGGGCTGTCGGATGAATCCGATGGACACGAATTGGCAGGCGGCGAGTTTCATTCGCCCGGACGAGCAAGCAATCATCCACGCTGATATCGAAACCCGAAACGCCGGGTGGGTCTACCCCGCCGATGTCGGCCTTATCGGCGACGCCGGACAGTCGCTTGCGGCACTCGTCAGCGCAGGAAGCGGACAGAATGGCTGGGCAGTCGACCGCGCTGCTGAAGCCCGAACGGACTTCACAGTTCCTGAGTGCGACTCTGACCAGCGTCCGATTCTCCCACAGCGTGCAGTCGCAGAAATCAACAAGATAGTCGACGAGGAGACGATTGTGACGGCGGATTCGGGGAACAACCGATTTTGGCTCCTCAATTACGTGCAGACGCCGGCGGTCCGAACCTACTTCGGCAGTGGCGGGGGCGGGGGGAGAGGGGGGGGGGTAACCGCCCGGGTCCCCGCGGTGACTACCAGCCACACGAGGGCGGTGGGAGCTGTCACCGACGACGGGATGTGCAGGAAAAATAAGTGTGAGGGAAGAGCGAGCCTCTGTGTGG
>NZ_JBZRPK010000484.1:0-412 GCF_058382125.1 Haloferax sp. s1 | reverse complement strand
CCTCTGTTTTGGCCTCTGCAGTTCGGTGGGGCGGCGGGCGGCCCGACCCTCCGGGGGCGGGGGGGGGGTGGGGGGAGGGGGCTGGGCTGGACCCGCCGGTGTCTCCGCGGCAATCACGACCGACAAGGACGTGGTCGCAGTTGCCGGTGACGGCGGCTTTACAATGACGATGACGTGCGTGGAAACAGCGGTCGAATACGGGGTTTCACCCACGTTTGTCGTCCTCAACGACACTTCACTCGGGATGGTCCGCCAGATGGACGATTCGATTCCCGGCGTCGAGTTCCACGATACGGATTTCGTCACCGTGGCCGAAGGCTTTGGTGCGGAGGGGATGCGCGTCACAGAGCCCGAAAACTTGGGTGACCGCCTCGAAGAGGCCAAAGCGGCCGATGTTCCGACGGTCGTCGAC
>NZ_JBZRPK010000485.1:0-5579 GCF_058382125.1 Haloferax sp. s1 | reverse complement strand
CATACGTACAGGTACTGACCCGCTGGTCGTTCACAGTGTGGTTGTCGTCAAACTGCTGGTCGTACGTTGCTTTGTCACCGGATTCGATGTCGAGTACTACCGACATATGAGTGAGAATACCACCCACTCACTTATGATTTGTGGCTGTAATGAAAATTCAATATTGAGTGAATGAGTTTCTGACTGCCATTTAGCAGCCGTCTCAAAGCGAATCACTCATCTTTGAGATGGCGGACGAATTCACCGATAAAACGACGTTTGGCGCATTAAAGGGCCTGAAACAACCCACATCCCAATCATTTCCTTTTAATCACTGGTGTAAAATAGTACTGCACGAATGTATATTTGTGTAGTAATAGTTTAGTTTTCTCGGTGGAACGAAGCGTGCATGTCAGTGTCTGTCTCCATAGAGGCGCTCGGTGAAAGGTGGTCTCGAAGCCGTCGACCCCCTGAATCGGGCTGTGGTATCTCGCCAGTGCAAGTGACAGCAACCAGTGACGAAACGATGAACGAACGGTTCTCGACTCAGACTCACGGCGGTCTCTCCCAATGACACAGCAGCTTGCAGCACGAGAAAAACGAGCGATTGCAGGACAGGCACGCACGTTACACGAACGACTAGAGGGGCCACCGAACGACCACGGGGACGACCCACCAATCGCCCCTGACGACCTGCTCGACAAGTGGCGCGAACTGTTTTCGGACGCCGAAGCGTTCCACGAACGACTCGCGTACGACGACCTCACTGAGTCGGAGGTTCGAGACCAGCTTACGGCAACACACTGGCCAGCAACTGAACCGTTACCCGACTGGATTGACCGACTCGACTCACTTCTCGCCCACGTTTCCGAGTACCGGTCCTGCGATGAAGCGCGACTCTCCGCCCCCAAGGGAGTTCCGTTCAGTGACCTATTGGTCGCATTCGCAGATTACGGGCTGGAACAACTCGACGCCGACACCCGGTCACAGCCCGTTGCCCAGCAACTCGGCGAGTGGCTCATCGCTCGACTCAGTCGAGTGTCCGTCCGAGCGCTGTACGTCGAGTTCAAGTCGTTCGTCGAGTACCACGACCCGGACCTCGCGGCAGCCGACCCGGCCACCGTCTCGAATCCGGGGACGACGTACTATGACCAGTTTATCGATGCGATGTTCGACGGCGGGATTCGGAAGTTCTGTCTCGAATATCCGGTGCTCGCCAGATACTTCACCCAGCTAGTCACCCAGTGGGTGACGACGGTTACGCTGGTTCAACACCGATTACAGGCCGACCGGTCTGCACTCGAAGCACGGTTCGGAGTCGACGGTGCGGTCACCGAATTCGTCCCGCTCGCCGACGATACACATGCAGGCGGGCAGGTTCCGGTTCGCGTCTCGTTCGAATCCGGGTCAGTCATCTACAAGCCGAGACCGATAGACGCCGGTGTCTCACTGTACGAAGTACTCGAACGGCTAGATGACTATCTGGAAACACCGTCGTTCAGTACACCGGAGTATCTGTCTCGCGAGGGCTACGGTTGGATGGAGCCTATCGAGTACGACGAACCAACCGATACGGCCGCAGTCGAACGGTACTACGAGCGGGCGGGGGTCCTCCTGTGTGTAGCGTACGTGCTCGACCTCCCCGATTGTCAGTACGAGAATCTCATCGTCCGTGGCGAACAGCCGACGATTATCGATGCGGAGACGCTGTTCCACCCACCCGTCTCTCCTACCGACTCCTCGTCCACGACAGCGATAGCCGCCGCGACGTCGGATACTGTTCTCCGAACCGCACTGTTGCCGTGGAAGGTGGTCGACAGCGACGACGACGGGTCGTCACCGTTTTTAGCCGCTGGTCTCGGGCGGAACAGCGAGACGAAAGCGGTCTCGGAGGTATCGAAACCCGTCATCAAGGCGGCCAACACAGACGTGATGACCGTCGAGGGAGAGTCGCCGACGGTCGACCGAAGAACAAACACGCCCAGCGTGGACGGTGTCGACCGACCACCTGAACGATACCTCGACGCCATCATCGGCGGCTTTCAGCGAACCCACGAGACGGTTTGCAGCCTGCACGAGGACGGCCAGTTCCGTACCGATATCCTCACTTCGGAGCTTGTCGAGAGAATCGAAAACCGACTGGTGTATCGCCCGACGGCGACGTACAGTTCGATTCTGCGACTGAGCCGAGCACGAGACCCGCTTCGAGATGGTGCCCGACTCTCCGTCGAACTCGAACGGCTCGCAGCGCCGTTTTTCGACGGCCGAATCGAATCCGACCGGTTCTGGGGGCTGTTCGAAGCTGAACGACGGTCGCTCCTTCGTCGGGACGTACCGCGGTTCACTGCCCAACCAGACCAGACGATGGTATCGCACGATGGGACCGAGACTGGTGTTTCGGTGGATACGTCCGGGTACGAACGGTGTCTCCAGCGACTCGACGCGATGGACGCAGCCGACCGGCAACGACAAACCGAGCTTCTCCGCCGGTGTCTCGATGCGTCGATTCCGGACCGAGGGGCACCGGCGTCGCCCGAACCAGTGACTGACGACCGACTCCAGCGCGAAGCAGTCAAACACGGTGATATGGTACTCAACGCAGCAATCGAGACAGAGGCTGGTCGCCAGTGGGTCTCGTATATCGGTGCGGAGTTGCCACAGCTTGGGCTCTCACCAGCAGACAACACGCTTTACGCCGGGCGAGGTGGCATCGGGATTGCCGCAGCGGCACTGTACGACCAAACAGGCCACAGCCGTTTCGAGGAACTCGCAGTCGACTGTCTCGATGCAGTTGCCAGCGACCGGGGGGTGTCAGAAACCGAGTTCGGTGGTATCACCGGCACCGGGTCGCTCGTGTACAGCCTCTCTGTTGCCGCCGACCTTCTGGACCGACCAGTGTATCGAGAGCGTGCTGCGGCCCACGCTCGTGCTGTGACGACAGAGCAACTCGCGGCAGACGAGACATTCGACGTTATCGATGGGACCGCCGGAGTACTGCTCGGACTGCTCGCACACTACGAGCGATACGGCGGGTCGACGGTTCTCGACCGGGCGCTCGATTGTGGAAAGCGACTGCTCGACAACCGAGTCTCGGTCGATGGACACCACGTCTGGACGACTGGCACTGGAAAGCCACTGCCAGGAATGGCACACGGTCAGAGCGGTATCGCGTATGCGCTCGCCCGACTCGGTGCAGTCGTCGACGACGACCGATACGAGACGGCGGCCCGCGAGGCCCTCGCGTACGAGTCTACGTTGTACGACCCAGAGCAATCGAACTACCCGATTCCGACAGACGCCGGGGACCCCCAGTATCTGGACCGGTGGTGCGAGGGGCGGACGGGATGTGCACTCGCGCGACTTGGCATCGGCAGCGTTCTCGACGACGAGGCGCTTCTCACCGAGGCAAACCAACTGCTGTCGGCGACCGCTTCGGCCGACAGGAACCAGTACGACCAGCTTTGCTGTGGCACACTCGGGCAGGCGACGGCGCTACTCGAATCGGCGCGCCGAACCGGGCGAGACGAGACTGACGCGCGTGCGCTGGTCGACCGCTGTGTCGCACGACAGGAACAGTCGGGGGCGTTGTGCATGCCCGGTCACAGCCGACAGCTTCCGAACTCGACGTTCTTCAATGGGGGAAGCGGAGTGGCGTACAGCCTGCTCCGGTTCGCCAACCCTGACGAACTTCCCTGTGTGCTTCTGCTGGAGTGAGGTTACCCTTGGTGTGGTGATTCGGCTGGTGCGAGATTGCCGCTGATGTGGTGATTCGGCTGGCGTGAGATTGCTGCTGATGTGAGGGTTCTGCTGGGTGAAGCTCCGCGGGAGTGAACTTCTCGGAACGGTGGTCGCCTCGGTGCTGGACGAACGACCGGGTCGCCACAAGATACAAGACGCTGGTGAGAAAGTCGCAAACATGTCAGAGTTAAAAAAGGTCGTGTTCACGGTCGCCGACGTCGAGGCCGAGGAACGACTGATTCGAGAGTACGTCGCGTCTGCGTTCCAGCGAATCGAACACCGAGACGACGCCCAGTGGCCGATTTTCAACCGCTACGGACAGGACCCGTCCATGGACCACGGTGAAGTCGTGTTCTACATCTTCGGCGATACAGAGGCGGTCGTTAGTGATGAACGACCGCGATGGGACGAACTCGCCGCCAGCAACCGACTCGACGAGTGGGAGGTCGTCGACACCGGCGTCGAGATTGCCGATTTCGACGAACGGCAACGACTCCAGTTTCGACTCCGGTACGCGGCGAGTCGGATGAGCTTAGACTGCCTGGATACCTTCGACTCACTCCCCGACGCACTGGACGAGTTCGAAGACGAGGTGTACACGGTCGGCTGGGGGTCCTGTCTCCACCACCTCATCAACCAGCTTGGATACCAGGCAAACGGCGGGGAAGAAGAGATAGACCTCCTGTTTCAGAGTCTGGTGGGACGGCTATACGCGATGAATATGGCTCCCAGCTATGGTTCGGGGGTTACCGTGTCGAAGATAGAGGAGTTGAAAACGGAACTCGACGCGTTGTCGACCAGACTCCAAGAGCAGGAACGCGACCAGCAGACGACGTAATCGGTAGGGGAGACTGCGGGTATCGACGGCGATGGCGGCGGTGATAGCGGTGACAACCTACGTCAGTGAGCCGCCCGAATTACGGCTCGTTCATGCGAGACCGATTTTCTCGCGGTACGCGCCGTACTTCGCCTCGAAGACATCCATGATTTCACCCATCGTGGCGTAGGCCTTCACGGCATCGACGAGCACGGGCATGACGTTCTCTTCTGCTTCGATTGTCTCGCGGAGTTCGTCGAGTGCCGCCTCGACTTCCTCGTCGTCGCGCTCTTGTTTAACCGATTCGAGGCGTTCGAGTTGGCGGTCCTGCACCTCGTCTTCGACGTGCAGGAGGTCGGGTTTGGTGTCGCCGTCGGTCGCGTACTTGTTGACGCCGACGACGATTTCTTCGTTCTTCTCGACGCGCGACTGGTACTCGTAGGACGCTTCGCCGATTTCCTTGTGGTAATAGCCTTCATCGATACCGGCGAGGACGCCGTCGCGGACCGACCCGTCGCCCATCTCGCGAATCTCCTCGATGTAGGCCATCGCCTCGTCCTCGATTTCATCGGTGAGTTTCTCGATGAAGAAACTGCCGCCGAGCGGGTCGATAACGTCGGCTGCGCCGGATTCCTCGGCGATTATCTGTTGGGTGCGTAGGGCGACCGTAACCGCCTCTTCGGACGGGAGCGCCAGTGCCTCGTCGAAGCTGTTGGTGTGAAGCGACTGGGTTCCGCCGAGGACGCCCGCGAGCGCCTGAATCGTGACGCGGACGATGTTGTTGAGCGGTTGTTGCGCCGTCAGCGACTGCCCCGCCGTCTGGGTGTGGAACTTCAGTTGCTTCGAGCGCTCGTCTTCGGCACCGTACCACTCGGTCATCACGTGGTGGTAAATCCGCCGAGCGGCGCGGAACTTTGCAACTTCCTCGAAGATGGAGTTGTGCGAGTTGAAGAAGAACGAGAGTTGCGGGGCGAACTCGTCGATGTCGAGGCCGCGGTCCACCGCGTCTTCGACGTAAGCGAAGCCGTCGGCGAGGGTGAATGCG
>NZ_JBZRPK010000486.1:0-5653 GCF_058382125.1 Haloferax sp. s1 | reverse complement strand
CCAGTTTTCTCGGAAGCGTCCCACCGCCGGTAACGGCCACGGATACGGTGCCGACCGACTCGGATTTCGGGACCGAACAGCTACTCGGGGCCGGATTCGAAGCGGTTGGAAGTAGTGTTGATGACGGTGGGAGAGTCGCCGTGACGGACAATTCGACGCACGATGACGAGGATGGCGAGGACGACGGAGATGATCACGTCGATGATGACGAAGACGATGGCAGCTTCGAGTTCGGTGACGATGGAGAAGACCACACCGGCAACGACGAGGACGACCACGTCGATGAGGACGATGATACCGAGGACGGCTTCGAGTTCGATGACGGAGACGAGGATGAACATAACGAGGAGGATGACGAGGATAGCTTCGAATTCGGTGACGATGGGGATGAGGAAGGCCACACCGATGACGAAGAAGGCGAAGACGACGAAGCTGCCGAAGATGGCTTCAAATTCGATGACGACGAGGATGGTCACGCTGCGGATGACGAGGGTAGTTTCGAATTCGGTGACGGCGACGATGACGACCACTCCAGTGATGACGAAGACGGTTTCGAATTCGGTGATGACCACGATGACGACCACGCCGGGGATGACCACGCCGAGGCTGACAAAGACGGCGGAGACGACGGCCTCGGCCACGCCGGAGAAGAAGAATCCGAATCGAACGACGAGGCAGCGGAGCAGTCCGTCCCGGATGACCCAAACGCCACTAACAGAATAGACTCACCGGAATCGCGCATCCCAGTCGCTCGGGCAACCGATGTCGAGGCAGGCGATGACGGCATAGAGCAGGAGCTGATAGTCAGCGGCGAAGTCGAACGGGGGGGAGATACAGACACGTTCGAAATCGACGTCTCGGCCGCCACAGACGCTGGCACGACTATCACGTCCGTCGAGGCCACCCCGGGGGCAGATACCGCGGCGGCCACCGCGTCCTTCAGTGACGGGACTGTCACTGTCTCCATTCGGGACGATGCCGGCGACGCGGACACGGACGTCATCGCCAAAATATCGCTCGTACAGGACACGCAGCGTACAGTCCCAGCGCCGGGGGTAACGTACGACGTCACGCAGTACGCGAGCGACGCAACCACGACAGTTCGGGCCACTGCGACAATGCAGTTCGACCGGGTTCGGAAGGTCGGTAGCGCCGAAGCCCGAGAGAACCAGGCGGACATCGCGGAGAAACAGCAGGGCGCCAGTAGCGCCGAATCAGCGCGCGCCGCCCTCGCGACGAACACGGTTTCCGTCGACCGCGGGGACGTCGCGACGCTCCCGATTCGAATCGCTGGAGAGACCGACTCAGCAACCCTCACTATCGAGAGCGGTGCAAGCGACTACCAGGCCGACACGGCAGTGACGGACGGTGATGGCGACGGGGTTGTTATCGTCGAGTTCGATACCCGGGCCGCCGGGGCCACCGACTCAGTGTCACCCGTCGTGTGGACGGCCGATGCGGACGATGCGGCGACGCTCCGTAATCAGGTCACGTCGGACGCCGCGCTACCCCCCGGTGGCTATCGGATTCGGGTCGCCGCCCAGACCGACGGCACCACCGAATCGACACCGACGGACGCCGGGATACTCTCGATTGGAACACGGAGTACGGATAAGATACAGGTGCTGACCGCACCCGGCTCAGTCGACCCGGACGTCGATGGCGATGGAACCGTCGAGATGGTCGATCTCGTCGCATTGGACCGGTCCGGTCGACTCTCAGCGGATCAAACCATTGCGACGACCGACTGGGTCGTTCTACAGGTCGAGGCGTCCGGACTCGAAGGACTCGTCCGGAATCGAAGCACGTTCGACGCTGCCATCGGTGACGAACTTGCGCTCGTAATCACCCGTGTCAACGAGGAGTCGACTGAGACAAATAGTTCAGCCGTACGGCTGGAGACGGACAACCTAACCGCCAACGATGCCGTCACACTGGTTCCGGCACCCGGACGTGACAACTACTTCGTCGTCATCAACGCGAGTCGGGCCACAGTCACCGATGGCAGTACGACAACCGGGGTCGCAGTCCCCGACGCTGTGTATCGGGCCACGTTCGCCGTCACCGACGAGCGCCTCCGGCCCGCCGACGGCGACGAACCAAACGTAATCCAAACGGCATTCAAAACCGTCGAGCCGTCTGCTACATTCGGACGCGACACGGTGACCGTCACTCCGTCAGCTAATCAGACGATTGTGGGTGCAACATCGATGGCACCGGGGACCGAGGTCACCGTCTCAGTCGCGTCAGCAAAGGAGACGGAAGACAAGTTTGTGCGAAAGAAGACGGCCACAGTCGAGAAAAACGGCCGGTTCAGTGCTAGCTTCGACTTTGCTGGACAGCCAACCGGGTCCACGCTCGAACTCGCCGCCTCCGCCGCCACCTCGCGCGGGGCGACGCTCCTCAAGTCGACGACGGTGAGGGTCGTATCAGAGGGTCAAGCCGGCGAACCGACGACGAAACCGGAAAAGACAGGGACGGTAGCATCTTCGGTCCCGCCGGAGTTATCCCCACCCTTACGGGACCGGGAGACTGGTTCCGACGCCGAAGGCACCGTAGACCGGGTCGTTCTTCCGGAAGACACGGCCCGCTCGATTGGCGGTACTGGGCCGGTAGGAACCGTATTCATTCCGGTTCTCGTTGGAACTCTCGTGGTCACATTCGTATTCGTGAGGAACCGTAAGAAGTGACGAATCGAGAGGGGAACTGCCGCGCCAGTACACTTCCCCTGTCATCTTCTGGCTTCGGCCTCGACACCACTCGTCACCACGTTAACTGTGGCACCCTGGTCGTCGAGTTCGATGGTCAGTCCACCGTCCTCGCTCCTGACTTCGAGCATTCCACCGTCGAACACGAGGTCGAAGTTTCCGCTCCCGACGTCGAGAATCTCACCGTCGTACTCGATGTCGAACTCATCGGTCTCGGTCTCGACGACTTCGCCATCGAACCCGATGTCGAACTCGTCAGTCTCGGTGCGGATGTGACCGGTGTTCGCGTCGATTCTGACCTCGAGATGGTCTCCTTCGATGTCGAACTGCTCACCGTCGAACACGAGATTGAACTCGTCACCGTCGATTTCAACCTCGTCGCTTCGGTTTTCGATGTCGAGGTCAGGGTCGGGGTCGTGTCTCGACACTTCGAAGTGGTCATCCTCGAACGTGATGTCGAAGCCGTCGCCCACGATATCGGCCGCGTCGCCGCCCTCGCGGATCTCAATGTCTATCTGTTCGCCATTGCTCTCGACTTCGATCCTCTGTCCGTCGGCTCTGACCGCGAGGTCGTCGCTTTCGATGTCGACCGTCTCATCGAACTCGATGTCGACATCGTCACTTTCGACGACTACTCCGTCACCGAACTCGAACTCGTAGTCGTGGCCCTCAAGCGTGGTGTGGTTAGGGCGGAACTCAAACGTGAAGTCGTCACCCGTGACGTCAGCGCTGTCGTCGGCGACTTCGATGTTGACATCGCCGTCCGCTAGTGCGATGTCAATCGTGGCCGCGGCAGGCGCAGAGGCCACAGCAACTATCAGTACAAGCAGCAATGGGGTAGGGGGGGCGTTAGTGAACAGGGGTGTATTGCTCATGGTCGTGACTGCCTAACGAGAGGGGCGATTACGTGGAGAATCGCCGAGTGAACCTGCCACTGACGGTGTTACGGTCGCACGTTCACTCACTCGTTCTCGGCATGTTCCGGTCACCGTGTTTTGTAGCCAACTGAACATTTACACACGGAGGTGATATTCGTTGTTGAGTCCTCGGTTACTCGGTTGGCAATTGGAAGAGAGGTACCAGTTGGTAACTCGTTCAGTCTCGCTGTAACTGGGGACGTCTACAGATGTGTCTCAAACAGACATTGAACACACAGCAACCCCGGCCGACAGAGTACCTGTTCATCAGGATGTCGACCGTTTGTTCGAGTATGTCGTCGACCGTTTGTTCGAGTATGTCGTCGACCGTTTGTTCGGGTCGATTATCGGTGCTGACGAGAGAGAATTAGATTACGCCGTTCAGGGCCGACACGAGTTACTGCACCTCACTGATTGGGATGGCATTGTCGGCGCTGATCCAGGCTGTGGATTGGTTTTCCTCGTAGAGGAGGTGGTCCCCATTCTTGGTCGTGACCACAACCACATCGGTTGGTCGTCTTGGCTCTTCGGGATGTTCGTCGTCCGAGCGGTCGGGTTCTATGTGACTCATCGGTCTACTGATTACGTGTGAAGGTATTCTCGACCCCACTCACGCATCGCGGTGATCATCGGCTCAAGTTCGCGTCCCGGCTCGGTAAGCGAGTACTCGACGCGGTGCGGGCGGGTGCTGACGGTGCGCCGTTCGACGATCTGATGCCCCTCAAGATCTTTGAGGTTCTCCGAGAGCACTTTCCCGGAGATACCGTCGATCTGTTCTTTGAGTTCGCTGAACCCGGAAGGTCCACCCTCCAGTAGTTGACGGACGATGACCGGATGCCATTTGCGTCCGATCACTGCGCTCATTCCGGTGAGAAGGTTTTCCTCTCTTTCCCTCGATGGTGTCTTTGCGAGGTCGATTGCGTCGGCAAGGCCAGTCGGTTCGTCGGCGAAAGAGTTTGCTTCTACACTCATTGGTGTGTCACAGTTACACATACTACCCGTTTCCCCTAAGCAGTGCAGCCTTCACATCTCACCGAATGGAGCCTAGTTTCACGGGTCCACGGCCAAGAACCAATGTTGGATACCCAAGCGCTTAGGTATGGACTCCGATTCCGACTAAGCAGAGGCTAACTGAAAGCGTAGCTGCTCCGAATGAGAAAAAGAGAAGACTGTCCCCGTTGCCACTTTGGAGGGGTCGACGACGGAATCACGAACGGTTATGTTCGTGACCGAGGAAAACCGCGGCACTGTTGAGCATAACTAAGCCTGCGAACACGGTTACTTCGTGAAGCGTGTCCAGTCCCAGCCCAAGGTAGAACAACAGGACGAACGGAAGGAATACTGCTGCCCAAAAGGCAAACCACTGGACCATCCGTTTAACAGGGACGATGTACCGACCGCGAAACGAGAGTTTCAGTTCCTGATACGCCATCTTCTCGATAGTCAAATACGACTGCTGGTGGGTAATGTTTTATTGAGTGATTCGTCCGGCGGTGCATAACGGTTTACGAACTTACCATCGAGATACGACGTGTAAAATCGTTACAAGCGTACCTATGTAAACCAAGTTACCAGAAAGAATCCAACATTCACGGCGACGGTTCCGTCAGTAATCCGTGGTTGGCGACGCCAGAGGAACGCGACGAATTCCGGAGCTACCAGGCTACGTCTCGCTTTCGGGTATGCGTCGGTTGACCCGTTCTACCTCAAAGTCGTTATCCGCCCGGTCCCATTCGAACGTCAGTTCGTGTCCAGTCCATTCGAACTCCCCGATTCTGTACTCCATCCTCACGTCACCGTCAATCTGGACTTCTTCGTTCTCTCTCCACTCGAAATCTATCAAGTTCCCGTCGTAATCGATTTCTTTTTCCTCGGATTCGAACTCTGTGTCAGCATCGGCACCGATAGCCTGAAACTCGATAGCACCATCGCCGTCGTACTCGAAGTCGATTTCATCGCGAGCAGTGAGTACCGTCAGTTCGACAGCATCCGAGCTGACTTCGAAGTCGATACTCGTCTTACCGTCGA
>NZ_JBZRPK010000487.1:0-5680 GCF_058382125.1 Haloferax sp. s1 | reverse complement strand
GTCTCCAGAAATACGCGGGGACCGGTAAAGCCGCCGCCGCCGACGAACAACACTCGGTCGATGTCGTCGGAGAAGAGAAACGGGGCGTGGAAGTACGACGTGTAGTCGAAGACGTGTCCGGTCGGGTCGTCGAGGTCCATCGCGCTGTGGGGCTGGCCGTCGAGGTAGAGCGTTCGAACGCCGTCGGCGTCCGAGACGCGAAGCTCCTGATAGGCGGTCTGTGTGTGGTAGACGGTGGTGCCGCGGGAGTCGAGTCCGATACCGCCGGTCGTCGCGGCGACGAGCAGGATAATGACGATGCCGACGCTCCAGACAGCCTCTTCCTGTCCGATGTTAGGCCGAGCAAGCGCGAGCGCCGTGCCAACCGACAGGAGGCCAAACACCAGTCCGATGTCGGTGACGCTCAGCGACGGGATGAGCAGATAGGTCGTGGCGAACGCACCGAGAATGCTCCCGACGGTACCGACGGCGTAGACGTGCCCCGACGCGGCACCGACCTCCGACTGACCGGAGAGTTCCGCGGCGTAGGGACTGACGTATCCGAGAAGGTAGGTCGGTGGGCCGAAGAGGAGCGTGACCGCCGGCAACGACGCGAATCGACTGGGAAGCGGAAGACTGGCCGTCGACTGTAAGAACAGGTCGCCGAGGAAAATGACGCCAGCGATGTAGGCCGCCGTCGCGACGAACACGCGCACGAGTGTTTCGTTCGACGCCTGTGTGGCCTGCTTCCCGCCGCGGTAGTAGCCCAGACTCAACGCGGCGAGGAAGACGCCGATGATGCTCCCCCACGTGTAGATGCTGCTCCCGAACTCGGGAGCGACCATCCGTCCGGCGAGAATCTCCAGTCCCATGCTGGTGACGCCGGAGACGAACACCGCGAGTTCGGGCCGCGTCACCCGAAGCGAGGGGAATTCAGGCGTCGAATTCATGACAGTAACCTTGGACTCACGGACGTATTAATTGCCTCCCGCGGCCAAACGCATCACCCACGGCTGAACGGTTGCGAGCGAGTGCGACGAGGTTGCACGCCGATACACCGAGGCGACTGAACTATTTATCCGAAGACGGAGCCAGCACCTCCATGTCGTCGCTCGTCGCCGCCTCGGACCTCGCCCGTGCCGCCTACTGCCCACGACAACTCTATTACGCCCGCCGCGACGAAGACCGAGGACCGCCGCCGCGAGTCAACGAAATCCGCGCTCTCGCATTCGAGTACCCGAAGCACCTCGCCGCCAACGACGACGAACTCGCGCACTATCCGCTCGCTGTGCCGCCAGACGAGTACCGCGAGAATCTACGTCGGCTCCGCGAACGGGACGACTGGAATGCGCTTTCGTCACCCATCGACCGAGACGTACTCCTCACGGGGAAAGACTGCCGAGGCGTCGCGCACAAACTCGGCGGCGACCCGGTCGTGCCATCCCTCATTTCGCCCGGTGAGCCACCGGAACGCGGGGTGTGGGAACCGCAGCGGGTCAGAGCCGTCGCGCTTGCGAAGGCGCTCTCGTGGGAGCGCGAAACGTTGGTGTCGCGGGCGTTGGTCGAATATCCGACCGTCGGCGTCGTCAGAACCGTCCGACTCACGACGGGGAACAAGGCCGCGTATCGACGGGCGCTCCAAATCGCTCGCGAACTCGATTTCG
Organism: Haloferax sp. s1; assembly: GCF_058382125.1. Classification (NCBI taxonomy): domain Archaea; kingdom Methanobacteriati; phylum Methanobacteriota; class Halobacteria; order Halobacteriales; family Haloferacaceae; genus Haloferax; species Haloferax sp. s1. The sequence goes on along the minus strand of NZ_JBZRPK010000487.1, from coordinate 4,037 downwards.
TCCCGCCGCGATTGCGGGATTCATCGAAGTGCGACGAATGCGCCTATCGAGAGCAGTGTGGAGTGAAAACGCGGTCGTTACGGTCGCGTCTGGGCTGGTAGTTACGCTTCGGGTTCCGAATCAGCGTGCGTTTCGAGCCACGCCTCGATCTCATGCGCCATCGCCCCGCGACGGTGAATGATTCCACGGCCGGGGTCGACGACGGTGCTCTCGGTGCCGGGTGTGGTTCCGCCGTCGAGGACGAACGCGACGGCCTCGCGGATTTCGTCGGAAAGTTGCGACGGGTTGGTGATGCTGCCCGTTCCGGAGCGGTTCGCGCTGGTGGCGGTTACGGGTGTTCCGGCCTGCTCGAAGAAGTCGAGTGCGAGGTCGTGGTCGGGCACACGAACGCCGACGCGGTCGCGGCCGGAGACGAGCACGTCTGGGAGACTGTCGCGGCGCTCGACGACGACAGTCACCGGACCGGGGAGGAACCGACGCATGAAGGCCACCTCGCGGTCGTCGACGACGACGTATTCGAGCGCGGCGTCAACGTCCGGAAAGCCAGCTGAGAGCGGTTTGTCCCGGTCGCGTCCCTTGATGTCGAAGACGCGTTCGATGGCGTCCGGGTTCGTCGCATCCGCCCCCATCCCGTAAACCGTCTCGGTCGGGTAGACGACCGCCTCGCCACGGCGAATGGCGTCGGCAGCCTGTTTCACGTCGTCGTCACTCATGTATGAGTAAAGGCGAGAGCGGCGAAAAAGCGTGACGAAACCGGGCTACAAAGTCGAAGCGGCGGCCAGCCGATTGTGGGTTCGGAACAGAGCGGTTGCGACTACTGGCCGAAACGGCGGCGAGTTGCGACTACTGGCCGAAACGGCGGCGAGTTGCGGCTACAGGTCCGAAACGGCGTCGGCAACCTCGTCGTAGTCCGGGAAGTCGGGCCACTGGTCTGCGACCCACGCGTACTGGACTGTTCGCTCCTCATCGAGGAGGAAGAGAGCAGGTCGGTGTTCGGTGATGCCGTCCATCCCGTCGAGGTCGTTTTCGATGCCGTACTCGGTGGCAATTCCGGCGGCCGGGTCGGAGAAGAATCGGGCGTCAACCTCGCGCTCTTTGAGGAACGTCTTGTGCTCGTAGGGCGACGAAATGGAGACGCCGACCGCTTGGACCGCTTCAGGAACGTCGCGGTCGCGAAGGTTATTCCAGATGTACGTCGAGGGGAACGCGCCGTCCATCGTGTGGAAGACGAGAAGAACCGGGCCGTCGTCGGTCACGTCCGACAGGGACGCGTTCTCCCAGTACTCGTCGTTGACGAGCGGACGCGTGAAATCAGGTGCTGTGTCACCGACCGCGGGCGCGTCGTGGTCGGGGAGGTCGACGATATCGAAGTCGAACATCACGCGGCCTCCTCGTAGGTGTTTTCGAGGTATTCGACGATATTCGCCGACTCGGACATCGTAACGCCGGTGTTCTCGTCGACGATGGCCGGGACGGTTCGCTTCCCCGAGATGCGCTTGACCACGTCGCGGTCGGAGTGCATGGCTTCGACGAACCGCGACTGGTAGTCGAGACCTTTGTCGTCGAGAACGCGAACGACGCGCTCGCAGAACGGGCACGCCTGCAACCGATACAGCGTAATCGCCGGTTGGTCGTCGGACATGGACGCCCGTTAGAAAGAGCGTCGCCTAAGCCCTTCGCTCGTGGGTATCGCCGGCGCAATGGCGGATGGTGTAGCCTCTCGATTAGCCCGGAGAAGGAGCGAGCTAACTCGATATGAACGGGTGAACAACTGCCGATATCCGTGAGTGAACTACTGCGAACCAAGCGAGTGAACAACCGTCGATACCGATAGACGATAATCCGAGGGCAACTCTTAATTCCGGTGCCGCGCAAGACTGTATAGTTACATGGGCTTGCCGCCGCTACTACCACTTCCAGCTACGTTACTCGCGGCCGCACAGGTCTCGGACCTCCCCGTTGGCGACAATACAATCACCGCACTCGGGGTGGCCGCGATTATCGTACTCATCGGACTCTCGGCATTCTTTTCCTCCTCCGAGATTGCGATGTTCTCGCTGGCGAAACACCGCGTCGACTCGATGGTCGAGGACGGAGTCCCCGGCGCAGATCGGGTGAAAGCGCTCAAGGACGACCCTCACCGCCTCCTCGTGACCATCCTGGTCGGAAACAACATCGCCAACATCGCGATGTCCTCCATCTCGACCGGGCTGCTCGTCTTTGTCGGGTTCCAACAGGGAGAGGCCGTTGCCATCGCAACATTCGGTATTACGGCCATCGTCCTGTTGTTCGGCGAGAGTGCTCCGAAATCCTACGCGGTCGAGAACACCGAGTCCTGGTCCCTCCGCATTGCGCGCCCGCTGAAGTACGCAGAGCTACTGTTACTTCCGCTCGTCGTCTTCTTCGACTACCTGACGCGAGTCATCAACAAGATTACCGGCGGACAGACCGCCATCGAGACGACGTACGTCACCCGCGACGAGATTCAGAATCTCATCGAGACGGGCGAGCGCGAGGGTGTCATCGAAGAGGAAGAACGCGAGATGCTCGACCGCATCTTCCGCTTTAACTCGACGATTGCCAAGGAGGTCATGACGCCGCGTCTCGATATGACCGCCGTCCCGAAGGACGCGACCATCGACGAGGCCATCGAGACCTGTGTACAGGCCGACCACGAGCGAGTGCCCGTCTACGACGGTAATCTCGACAACATCATCGGTATCGCCAACATCCGAAACCTCGTCCGCGAGCAGTATTATGGTGAACGTGGCGTGACCATCGCCGATATCGTCTCGCCGACCCTCCACGTCCCCGAATCGAAGAACGTCGACGAACTCATGGCGGAGATGCAGGACACCCGGATGCAGATGGTCATCGTCATCGACGAGTTCGGGACCACTGAGGGACTTATCACGCTCGAAGACATGGTCGAGGAAATCGTCGGCGACATCCTCGAAGGCGACGAGGAAGAGCCGTTCGAGGAGGTCGACGAGAACACGGTCCTCGTCCGTGGTGAGGTCAACATCGACGAAGTCAACGAGATACTCGATATCGACCTTCCGGAAGGCGAAGAGTTCGAGACGCTCGCAGGTTTCATCTTCAACCGCGCCGGCCGCCTCGTCGAAGAGGGCGAAGAGATCACCTACGACAACATCGTCATCCGCATCGAACAGGTCGACAACACGCGCATCATGAAAGCGCGCATCCAAACTAACGTCGGCGTCGAGGACGCGGAAAACGACGGCGATGTGGACGACGAAGAAGCGGAAGTCGAACCCGACACGTAGGCGGGTCGAACGGGTTCTTTTCGGCTATGCTATCCGAGGAGCGGAAACGAGAGAAGCACCAGCGCCAGCGACACCAATACGAAAACGGCCAGTCCGAAAGAGCGACGAACACCACACGGAAGTCCCCCTCACACGGGGAATACAATCGAGACGAGCGTAAAGATGCCGTAGCCGAGGCCGAACGCGAGGAGCAAGGACCCAATCCACGCGAGGACGGTGTAGAGCATTTTCCGCCCTGAGACGCCAGAACCGCCAGCGGCGTAGCCGGAACCGATGATGGCGCTGACGATTATCTCGTTGAACGAGACGGGAACGCCGAGTGCGACGGCCGTCTGCGCGATTGCGAACGAGGGAATCATCGCCGCGATAGAGCGGCGCGGTCCGAGTGAGGAGTAGTCCTGCGCGAGCGCCTTTATCATGCGCGGCGCGCCGGTCCAGGACCCTGCAAGGAGCCCGAGTCCGCCACCGACGAGAAGCGCGGGGAGCGGAACAGTCACCGCATCGAGGAGCGGGACCAGCGGACCGATTGCGAGACCGACCTGACTCCCGCCGGCGGAGAACGCGACGAGACCGCCGAGAGCGAGGAGAAACCGACGTTGTCCCCGAGCCTGGTTGGTCGATATCCAGCGACCGACGATTGCGGCCGCGACGAGACCGACGGACAGCGACGCAACGACGAACCACACTGTTTCGCCGATGCCGACGACGCCGGTCAGTTCGAGAGCGGCCACGCGCGCGACTGACGCGGAC
>NZ_JBZRPK010000488.1:0-5683 GCF_058382125.1 Haloferax sp. s1 | reverse complement strand
ACCGCGGAAAGCCCGAAGAGGAAGACGAAAAGTTGCAATAGAAGCGCCTTTCCACGAAAGAGCCCAACGTAGCCCCTCGCAACCATATCTGTAATCCTGGTCTCCGAAACGCGGCCGAGGCCAACGAAAATGCCGGCGATAATAGAGAGGACGCGCCCCGCCAGGAAGATGCCGAGCACCCGCAGGTACGCGAAGACGAACTGCGGGTAGATAATCTCGACGAACAGGTCGAAGTCGACCTGTGTGAATATGATGGCAGCGATAAAGACACCGACACCAAGCGTAAATAGTGTCGCAACTGCGGCACCAGCGAGTTTGAGCGTCTTGTCGTTCAAAAACTGCTCCTCGTATCCGTCGTCGGCGGCTCGCCCCTCAGAGTATGATTCTGCCATTGGTAATTAATCTCACAGTGGTGTAATAAAATCGCGTGGTGGTTCGGATTAGCCGGAGAAGTACTTCGAGTAAATCTCGTCGTACGTCCCGTTTTCTCGAATCGTCTCGAGTGCGCCGTTGACCTCCTTGCGGAACTCGTCGTCGTCTTGGCGGAACCCGATGCCGTACTCTTCGACGGTGAGCGTGAGGTACGGCGGAGCGTTTTTGCCCTGCTCCTCCGCGGCACCGGAGCCTTCGAGGAATGTGACGCTGTCACTCTGGTTGACGAACTCGGCGTTAACCGTGTTGTCGTTGATGACGGCGACGACCTGGTTGTTCCTGAGCGCGTCGAACGCGCCGGGAATCTGGTCGTACCGCTGGATGTTCAGGTTGCCGTCGAACTCTTCTTTGAGTGAATCGGCCGCGGCCGCGCCGGTCGTCCCCTTCTGAACGCCGACGGTCTTCCCTTTGAGGTCCTCCTTCGAGGAGATGTCGCCGTTTTTGAGGACGACGACAGTCTGGTACGCCGTGAAGTACGGGTCGGAGAAGTCGATCTCCTCGGCGCGTTCTTCGGTGATGGTCATCGCAGACATGATGACGCGGAAGTTCCCGTTTTTCAACGCCGGGATGATACCGTCGAAGCTCGTCGGTTTGAACCTGTGTTCATAGCCGAGTTGGTCGGTGAAGACGGCCTGTGCGATTTCGACGTCGAAGCCGACGAGTTCGCCTTCGGTCGTCTCGTACTCGAACGGCCGGTACGGAATGTCCGAACCGATGACAATCTCGTCTCCACCACCGAGACAACCAGCCAACGTGAACGCGGCCGCAGCCCCTGCCGATCCCTTGAGATAGGTACGACGTTTCATAACAAGCCACAGGTGGCACTCCCCCTATAACACTTCTTCGGTCGAAACATCAATTCGCGCCTATTTTGGTGAAAATTGCCAGCAAAGAAAGAAAATCGATAAGAAATCGATTAATTTTCGAACACTCTACAACTTTAAACATCTTGATTGTGTATGACTATCATTCTGTCACTGATTTTCGATTCGACAGACGGGAAAACGTATCCGAAGAAGCGGTATTGGCCGCGAACTCAGTCTGCGTCGTTTGTAACGCTCGTCTGTGGGATTGGGAGACCGCCGCGGACGACGACCGCTGCACCGACGACGAGGACGAGTGCGATGACTGTTCCGCCGAGATGAGCCAGTTGGAGTATCGGGTCGTACACCTGCCGTCCGGCGATGAGGAGGGTGACGACGATTGCGCTCGCGGGTGCGAGGGATACCTTGAGGCGGCCGTACGCATCTGCGCGCGCACCGTGTGCGGCGCTGGTCCAGAGTGTCGCGGAGAGGAGCGCGCCGTACGTTGTGAGACCGACGACGTAGTACACGGCCTGCGTCAGCGGGCCGAACGAGACGAACATGTGGGGAGCGAGGACGAGCATAATCGGCATCCCGACGAGCGCCAGCCGGACCGCGTCGGCGATACGGGGAATTCCGCGGTTGGAAAGCCCCCACGCGGCGGCGGCGACAATCGCAGTGAAGATTGATGTGGCAACGACGTAGTGGGCGGTGAGGATGACCCACTCGTACTCGGTGACGGTGAGTGCACCGAGGACGATTTGGAACGGAAGGATGGCGGTGGCGACCACGAGTGCGTATCGGACGCGCTTCGAGACGCCTTCGCGCCACGCTTTTATCGTCGTTCCGAGGATGACGAAGCCGGTAATCATGGCGACGAGTCGGTGGAACCATTCGAGGAAACTGCCCCAGTTGGCCGGGAACAGTCCGAGGAAGCCGTCGCAGAAGGGCCAGCGACCGGCACACGTGAGTCCGGCACCCGCGGCGGCGGTGTAAACCCCGAGCACCATCAGGATACCAGTCAGCACGGCGGACCCCGCGAGGAGGCGGCGAAGCCGAGGTGTCATACGCGGGGGTCAGGCCCGCGCAAACTTATACCTCGTAGGTACGTCCGTCGAAGGTATCACATTTCGTATTGTTCCGGTTCGGGCGTCGCTTCTCAACTGAGTCGTCCCATTCAAGTCGGTGCAGTTGGACGACCGACTATGGACGAGCGACTCGCATCTCGGGCAGACCGCCTCGACACGCACCTCGAAACACACGACATCGAGGCAGTCTGGTTCGCCCGCCCGAACTCCTTCGCGTGGCTCCTCGGCGGCGACAACGTCGTCGACCGCGACGCACCCATCGGTGTCGCGGCCGCCGGCTACGACGGCGAGGAGTTCCACGTCGTGACCGACAACATCGAGGCCACGCGACTGCTCCACGAAGAAGTCCCGCACGAAGACGTTCGTATTCACCGCTACCAGTGGCACGAAGGGTCTCTCGCGTCCGGCGTCGCGACGGTTTCTCCGACACCTGCGGCCGCGGACTTCGACGTACCCGGATTCGACGAGGTGGACGCCTCGGCAGTTCGTCAACCACTCACCGAAGCCGACATCGAGGCGTACCGCGAACTCGGCCGCGACGTGGCGAGCGCCGTCGAGCGGGTCTGTCGAGAACTCGAACCGCAGGACACGGAACACGAAGTCGCCTCGGGCCTCCGCGTCACGCTGCACGCGATGGGTATCGAGACGCCCGTCGCCCTCGTCGGCGGTGCCCGACGCGCCCAGAAGTACCGGCATTACACGCCGACCGAAGAGGAACTCGGAGACTACGCGCTCATCTCCGTGACGGCCCAACGGGACGGTCTTTACGCGAGTTGTACGCGAACCGTCGCGTTCGACGCGCCCGACTGGCTCGAAACGCGACACGAGAAGACGATGCAAGTAGAAGTGGAAGCGCTTGCGGCGACGAAGCGAGTGGCGGCCGAAGAGGGAACGGCGGCGGATGTGTTCGACTCCATCCGCGACACCTACGACGAGGTCGGCAAATCCGACGAGTGGCTGAATCACCATCAGGGCGGTGCCGCCGGATTCGCCGGACGAGAGTGGTTCGCCGCACCCGACGCGGACGATGCTGTCCACGTGCCGATGGCCTACGCCTACAACCCAACCATCGAGGGCGCAAAGAGCGAGGACACGGTGCTCGTCACGGCTGACGACGTCGAAGTGTTGACGGCGACAAGCCAGTGGCCGACTCGGACAGTCGCCGCCGAAGACGGGTCGGTCGAACTCGAACGCCCCGAAATTCTTCACATCGAAACGGAGTAATTTTTGTGAGTGTGTGGCGCTGAACCGGCGTCGAAACCCCCTTTTCGTCCCCCAGTCATTCGACTACTGTCGAAAATGCTGTTCGACGCCGTTGGATAGTTTTTTGCCCCCGGGCGAGGTGGTGTGATTCATGGGACTGGACGACGACTCACGAGAATATCACCGCCGGGACCCGCCCGGGAAAATAGAGATTGCCACGACAAAACCGACGAACACGCAGCGCGACCTGAGCCTCGCGTACTCCCCTGGTGTGGCGGCCCCGTGTCTCGACATCGCAGATGACGAAACGGTCGCGTACGACTACACGGCAAAGGGAAACCTCGTGGGTGTCGTCTCGAACGGCTCTGCGGTCCTCGGTCTCGGCGATATCGGCGCGCAGGCGTCGAAGCCGGTCATGGAGGGCAAGGGCGTCCTGTTCAAACGCTTCGCCGACATCGACGTGTTCGACGTCGAACTCGACATCACCGACGTGGACGACTTCGTCGCCGCAACGAAGGCGATGGAACCGACCTTCGGTGGCATCAACCTCGAGGACATCAAGGCACCGGAATGTTTCGAAATCGAGCGACAACTCCGCGAAACGATGGATATCCCCGTGTTCCACGACGACCAGCACGGGACAGCCATCATCTCCGGGGCAGCACTGCTCAACGCCGCCGACGTTCTCGGTAAGGACCTCGAAGACCTCGAAATCGTCTTCTCCGGTGCGGGCGCGTCGGCGCTCGCAACAGCGCGATTCTACGTCTCGCTCGGCGCGAAAAAAGAGAACATCACGATGTGTGACTCGTCAGGTATCATCACCGAGTCACGCGTCAGTGCAGGCGACGTTAACAAGTACAAAGCCGAGTTCGCCCAGGACGTCGAAGAGGGCTCGCTCGCGCACGCCATGGAGGGAGCGGACGTGTTCGCCGGTCTTTCCGTCGGTGGCATCGTGAGTCAAGACATGGTCCGGTCGATGGCCGACAACCCCATCATCTTCGCGATGGCGAACCCGGACCCCGAGATTACCTACGAGGATGCCAAGAACGCCCGTGACGACACGGTCATCATGGCGACGGGTCGCTCGGACTACCCGAATCAGGTGAACAACGTCCTCGGGTTCCCGTTCATCTTCCGCGGTGCACTCGACGTGCGTGCGACTGAAATCAACGAGGCGATGAAGCGCGCCGCCGCCGAAGCACTCGCCGAACTCGCCCGGCAAGACGTACCCGACGCCGTCGTCAAAGCCTACGGCGACCACCCGCTGCAGTTCGGTCCCGACTACCTCATCCCCAAACCGCTCGACCCACGTGTGCTGTTCGAAGTCGCGCCGGCCGTCGCGCAGGCGGCGATGACCTCCGGCGCGGCCCGAGAGCGCCTCGATATGAACGAGTACCGCGAGCGACTCGAAGCGCGCCTCGGCAAGTCCCGCGAGATGATGCGCGTCGTCCTCAATAAGGCGAAATCCGACCCCAAGCGCGTCGCCCTCGCCGAGGGGTCCAACGAGAAGATGATTCGCGCTGCCTACCAGATGCAAGAGGAGGGCATCGCCGAGCCAATCCTCGTCGGCGATACCACCACCATCCTGCGGAAGGCCGAAGAGTTGGGCCTCGAATTTGACCCGACCATCGCCAACCCCCACGACGGCGAGTGGAACCACTACGTCGACCATCTCTACGAACGCCGCCGTCGGAAGGGACTTACTCGTACCGAAGCGGCCGAACTCGTCCAGCAGGACTCGAATTACTTCGCCAGCGTGATGGTCTCCATGGACGACGCCGACGCGATGCTCACCGGTCTGACCCACCACTACCCCTCGGCGCTTCGACCACCACTCCAGCTTATCGGCACGGCCGAGGACGCCAACTACGCGGCCGGTGTCTACATGATGACGTTCAAGAACCGCGTGGTCTTCTGTGCTGACACGACAGTCAATCTCGACCCCGACGAGGAGATTCTCGCGGAGATTACGAAACACACGGCCGAACTGGCCCGCCGGTTCAACGTCGAACCGCGCGCCGCACTCCTCTCGTACTCTAACTTCGGCAGCGTCCGTAACGAGGGAACTGCGAAGCCGCGTGACGCGGCGAGACTCCTCCAAAACGACCCCGAAGTGGACTTCCCGGTCGACGGCGAGATGCAGGCCGACACGGCCCT
>NZ_JBZRPK010000489.1:0-5694 GCF_058382125.1 Haloferax sp. s1 | reverse complement strand
CCACACGGCGTCGCGCGGGCGGGGAAGTGCAAACTTGAGAAGCATCACCGCCCTGTACGGCTCGGACATCCGTCACGTGACGATGGCGCACGAACAGGGCGCGTCCCACGCTGCAGACGCGTACGGCGTCGTTCGCGGCGACCCCGGTGTCTGTCTCGCCACATCCGGCCCGGGCGCAACCAATCTCGTGACCGGCATCGCCGACGCCAACATGGATTCCGACGCGATGCTCGCGCTCACGGGACAGGTCCCGTCCGACATGGTTGGTTCCGACGCGTTTCAGGAGACGGATACGACGGGCGTCACCGCGCCCATCACGAAGCACAACTACTTCGCCACGTCTCCCGACACTGTCGGCGACACCGTCGGTGAAGCGTTCGCGCTCGCCGCCGAGGGTCGCCCCGGCCCGACGCTGGTCGACCTCCCGAAGGACGTCTCCCTCGGCGAGACCGACCGCGAGCCCGGCCCGGGGAAGGCACCGGAGACGTGCCGCCCCCGGACAGAGCCGGACGATGCCGAAGTCGAGGCGGCGGCTCGAGCCATCGAGCGCGCGGAAAAGCCACTCCTGCTGTTCGGCGGTGGAGTCGTCAAGGGGGATGCGACGGACGTGGCCCGGCAGTTTGCGACCGAGCACCAGATTCCGGTCGTCACGACGATGCCCGGAATCGGCGCGATGCCGGAAGACCACGAACTCTGCCTCTCGTGGGCAGGGATGCACGGCACCGGCTACGCCAACATGGCCATCACGCACACCGACTGCCTCATCGCAATCGGGACGCGATTCGATGACCGCTTGACCGGCGGCATCGACACGTTCGCACCCGAAGCAGCGGTCGTTCACATCGACATCGACCCGGCGGAAATTTCGAAGAACATCCACGCAGACTACCCGGTCGTCGGCGACGCCGGCCGCGCTATCGAGCGCGTCGACGCCGAGATGACGGCGAGTCCCGACGCCCGCGAGTGGGTCGAACAGTGCCAAGCATGGACCGACGAGTACCCGATGGACTACGCGGCCCCCGACAACGAACCGCTGAAACCGCAGTTCGTCGTCGAGGCACTGGACGAAGCGACGCCCGACGAGACCATCGTCACGAGCGGCGTCGGCCAACACCAGATGTGGGCCGCCCAGTACTGGACGTTCCGCGAGCCGCGTCGGTGGGTCTCGTCGCACGGACTGGGAACGATGGGCTACGGCCTGCCGGCCGCTATCGGTGCCCGACTCGCCGCTGACGACGACGAAACCGTCGTCTGCGTCGACGGCGACGCCTCGTTTCTGATGACGATTCAGGAACTGTCGGTCGCGGTCCGCGAGAATCTCGACATCACCGTCGCCATCCTGAACAACGAGTACATCGGGATGGTTCGCCAGTGGCAGGACGCCTTCTTCGAGGGTCGTCGCATGGCCGCCGGCTACGAGTGGTGTCCGCAGTTCGACAAACTCGCCGAAGCCTTCGGCGCGCGCGGTTGGACCGTCAACTCTTACGAGGAGGTCCCCGACGCCATCGAAGAGGCGCTGGCCTACGACGGCCCGTCGGTTATCGACTTCCACGTCGACCCCGCCGAAAACGTCTACCCGATGGTCTCTTCGGGCGGCGCGAACGGGAAATTCGCCCTGACGGAGGACCAGTTATGAGTGATAGCCAACGAGGACTGCAGGGTCCCGCGCCCGAAGAACGGCCGCACCCAGATGGGCGGCGGAACGCCCAGGGCATCCGCATCGACCCCGAAGCGGAGTCCGAACACGAACCACGCAGAACCGTGCTGTCGGCCATCGTCGAGCACGAACCCGGCGTCCTCTCGCGAGTCGCCGGCCTCGCCGCGCGCCGACAGTTCAACATCGAGAGCCTCACGGTCGGGCCGACCACCGTCGATGGGCACGCGCGCATCACGATGGTCGTCGAGGAACCCGACCCCGGCATCGACCAGATAGAAAAACAACTCGCGAAACTCAAGCCGGTCATCTCCATCGGCGAACTGGACGACGACGCCGTTCGCGCGGAACTCGTCCTGTTGAAAGTTCGCGGCGAAGAGCCCGATAAGGTCCACGCCATCACGGAGATGTACGATGGCCAGACCCTCGACGCCGGCCCGGAGACCATCACGGTCCAACTGACCGGCGACGAGCACAAAATCGACGACGCCGTGGACGCCTTCCGTCGGTTCGGCATCATCGAAATCGCCCGGACCGGCCAGACCGCCCTCGCCCACGGCGCGAAGAAGACAGTCCCCGGAGAGGAACCCGCAACCTCCGGCGAACCCACGAAACCAACACCCAATACCAAATGACCGAACTCACCACGACAGTCTACTACGACGACGACGCAGACCGAACGAACATCGACGACAAGACCGTAGCCATCCTCGGATACGGCAGTCAGGGCCACGCCCACGCCCAGAACCTCGCCGAAAGCGGGGTCGACGTGGTCGTCGGTCTCCGCGCCGACTCGTCGTCCCGCGAAGCCGCGCGCGAAGACGGACTCCGCGTTGCGACGCCCGCCGAGGCAGCCGCGGAAGCCGACATCGTCTCCGTCCTCGTCCCCGACACCGTCCAACCGGCGGTGTTCGAAGAGATTCGCGACGGTCTCGAACCCGGCGACACGCTCCAGTTCGCCCACGGCTTCAACATCCACTACAACCAGATTCGCCCGCCAGAGGATGTCGACGTGACGCTCGTCGCACCGAAGTCCCCCGGCCACCTCGTCCGCCGCAACTACGAGGCCGAGGAGGGGACGCCCGGACTCATCGCGGTCTACCAGGACACGACCGGCGAGGCGAAAGCCGAAGCACTGGCGTACGCCCACGCCATCGGCTGTACTCGTGCGGGTGTCATCGAGACGACGTTCAAGGAGGAGACCGAGACGGACCTGTTCGGCGAACAGGCCGTCCTCTGCGGCGGCGTCACCTCGCTCGTCAAGCAGGGCTACGAGACGCTCGTCGATGCGGGCTACTCCCCCGAGATGGCCTACTTCGAGTGCCTGAACGAGCTGAAACTCATCGTCGACCTGATGTACGAAGACGGGCTCGGCGGCATGTGGCATTCGGTGTCCGACACCGCCGAATTCGGCGGCCTGACCCGCGGTGACCGCGTCGTCGACGAACACAGCCGAGAGCGCATGGAGGAGGTCCTCGAAGAGGTCCAAGACGGCACCTTCGCACGCGAGTGGATTCTGGAGAACCAGGCGGGTCGCCCGTCGTACACCCAGCTCAAGGAAGCAGAAGAGAACCACGACATCGAGCAGGTTGGCGAACCGCTCCGCGACCTGTTCTCGTGGGCCGACGAAGACGACACGGAGAAAGCAGAAGCACCGGCAGACGACTGACCACCACCCACACCCACCACGAACCAATGACGCGACACGAGAAACGAGACGACGCATCGAATCGCATGCGAAATGTTAGCCATACCAATCCCTATACGGGCGAGACGTTCACGACGGTCTACGAACGCGGCCCGGCCGTCACCGACGGCGGCAGGTCCGACCGGAATCCTGCGATGACGGGCGGGTCGGAGTCGATGGGAGACGTGGACCACACGCCCCCGTACGGCGACGGCACGAACGACGTTTGGCAACGCGGACACACCGAAATCACCGGCCGTAATCGGACGGGAACAGGTGACGTAAATGAGTGAGGGAACGCTCTACGACAACGTCTGGGAGGAACATACCGTTTCCGAACTCCCGACCGGCCAGACGCAGTTGTTCTGCGGCCTGCACCTCATCCACGAGGTGACGAGTCCGCAGGCGTTCGGGATGCTGCAAGAACGCGACCTGGAAGTCGCGTACCCCGAGCGGACCCACGCGACGGTCGACCATATCGTCCCCACCTCGGACCAGTCGCGGCCCTTCCGCGACGACGCGGCCGAGGAGATGATGTCCGAACTCGAACAGAACGTCCGCGACGCGGGCATCAACTTCTCGGACCCGACCTCGGGCGACCAGGGAATCGTTCACGTCATCGGGCCGGAGCAGGGCCTGACCCAACCCGGCATGACTATCGTCTGTGGCGACAGCCACACCTCGACCCACGGCGCGTTCGGCGCGCTGGCGTTCGGTATCGGGACGAGCCAGATTCGCGACGTACTGGCGACCCAGACCGTCGCGATGGAGAAAAAGAAGGTGCGGAAAATCGAGGTTACGGGCGAACTCGGCCCCGGCGTCGAAGCAAAGGACGTCGTCCTCGAAATCATCCGCCGACTGGGAACCGAAGGCGGCGTCGGCTACGTCTACGAGTACGCCGGTGAGGCCATCGAGAACCTCGATATGGAAGGTCGGATGAGCATCTGCAACATGTCCATCGAGGGCGGCGCTCGCGCGGGGTACGTCAACCCCGACGAGACCACCTACGAGTGGCTCAAGCAGACCGATTACTTCCAAGAAAACCCCGAGAAATTCGACGAACTCAAGCCGTACTGGGAGTCCATCCGCTCCGACGAGGACGCCGAGTACGACGACGTCGTTACCATCGACGGGTCGGAACTCGAACCCGTCGTCACGTGGGGAACCACGCCCGGACAGGGCGTCGGTATCACGCAGCCGATTCCGGCACCGGAAGACCTGCCCGAAGAGAAGCAGGACACCGCCCGAATGTCACAAGAGCACATGGGCGTCGAACCCGGCCAGACGATGGAGGGCTACGAAATCGACGTCGCCTTCCTCGGGTCGTGTACGAACGCCCGGATGCCCGACCTGCGCCGCGCGGCGGAGGTCGTAAAGGGTCGACAGGTTGCCGATAGCGTTCGCGCGATGGTCGTCCCCGGCAGTCAGCGCGTCAAGGCCGCCGCCGAAGCGGAGGGCCTGAACGAGGTGTTCGAGGAAGCCGGATTCGAGTGGCGCGAAGCGGGCTGTTCGATGTGTCTCGGCATGAACGAGGACCAACTGGAGGGCGACGAGGCCTCCGCGTCCTCGTCGAACCGCAACTTCATCGGCCGGCAGGGTTCGAAAGACGGGAAGACCGTGCTGATGAACCCGCGCATGGTCGCCGCCGCGGCCGTAACCGGGCACGTGACTGACGTGCGCGAACTGAAGGAGGTGAGCGCTGCATGACTGAAGAGATACCAGAAGTCAACTACGTTTCCGGGTCGGGCGTCCCCATCCGCGGAAACGACATCGACACGGACCAGATAATCCCGGCGCGGTTCATGAAGGTCGTCACGTTCGACGGTCTCGGCGAGTTTGCGTTCTTCGACAAGCGCTACGACGAGAACGACGACACCAAGGACCACCCGATGAACGAGCCGCACTTCCAAGACGCCTCGGTAATGGTCGTCAATGCCAACTTCGGCTGCGGTTCGTCGCGCGAACACGCTCCACAGGCGCTCATGCGCTGGGGCATCGATGCCATCGTCGGCGAGTCGTTCGCCGAAATCTTCGCCGGAAACTGCCTCGCACTCGGCATTCCGACGGTCACGGCCGACCACGAGACCATCGTCGAACTGCAGGAGTGGGTCGACGAGAACCCGGACGAAGACATCGACGTCGACGTCGAAGCCGAGACGGTCACCTACGGAGACACGACCGTCGAAGCAACTGTGGACGACGCACAGCGGAAGGCGCTCACCGAGGGCGTCTGGGACACGACGGCGCTCATGAAGTCGAACGCCGACGCGGTCGCCGAGAAAGCCGCCGCCTTGCCCTACGTCGATGACTGAGGAAATCGTCGTCATCCCCGGCGATGGCATCGGGGCGGAGG
>NZ_JBZRPK010000490.1:0-5695 GCF_058382125.1 Haloferax sp. s1 | reverse complement strand
GGTCACAGTACTACCACGGTAAAATGGACCGACGCGGAGAAAGCAGCCGACTTCAACGTTGACCTCGACGCGATCCGCAACAACGTCTCCGATGGGTCACTGACGTTTGACTCACTCGGAACCCAAGCACTCGACTGGGCCAAACAGTTCCGGTCGAAGGGGCTGCCGGACCACGCCATCGCCCAACTGCTGCCGCGGTTGATGCTCTTGCCCGACAAGACCGAGGACCCGACTTTCCAAGGCCCCGGTCGCGCCGAGGCTTGGGACGAGACTGCCGGACCGGTCCCGGCCAGTAACGACCCCTCGCTGTTCTACCAAGAACAGTGGCCTACGGACGCACGAAATGAGAAAGAAGAGGAGGTCAAAGAGCGTGACCGAGTGTACTTCCAGGCGAAAAACGACCCCGCTTGGTCGGACGACTTCGAGTACATAGACAACTACGACAGCGCGCTGCTCGACACCCTTCAAAACGATACCCATCCAGCCACGGGTGAACCACTGGGTGGCGACCGATTCACTGCGAACGCACCCATGGAGGCGAACGCCGAAATCCACGGGAGCGATTGGTTCTGGCATCAAGTCCTGCTGTTCAAAAATACCAGCCCCGTTCCGTACCACCTTGACGGAGCCGTAATCTGGTGGCTCGGTCCGGCGAATTTCGGCAAGACGATGTCTGCCGGTGCGTACAACAACGAACAGCGACCGAGACCCGGATACGGGCACCCTCAACGTGATATCATCGAGATTACGCTCGAAGATAAACACGTACCAGAGGATTACGCCGACATCGACTCCACACTATCTGCCTACGCTGTCCGGCTTGCCTACCACGACTCGCCGTACAACATGCGGACCGCCTACCCCGGTCAGTACTGGTCGATCGAAGTCAGCGTCGGCGAACCGCTCACGAACAAGTTCGATACGCCCGAAAAGCGCCAGCGCGTCGTCGACATGATTGCCGAGACGGCCCACGTCGAACTGGAGACCGATATGGACCTCAACGACGACGTCGTCGATGCCATCGAACTGTACAACCGCGTCGGCAACTAACGGCAAGCGGTAGTTCGCTGGCACGGTCTGGTTAGCACCTCCTCGACCAACATCCGTCCATCAGTGCGTGATGCGGTCGGGGACGAATCCATTCACAGAACCGTTCGCATCTCGAACGGGCGTAGTTCGACAGCGTTCACGATTTCGAATGACGAACAGCGAAACGGCAATAGAAACATTAGAATAATATCATTTACAAGAATACAATTGTAATTGCTAGTCTCGTTGCTAGAGCCACTCGAACCAGATGACCAGGTTTGAACGGGGTGTGACCGCCGCTTTTAAATACGGATTCTCATACGACGTGTATTTTTTATATAGTGGCTGCAATTATCCGCCAGAATGTGTTCGCAATACGACAGAGAATACGGTGACCGAGGAGGTGGTGAACTCTCGAAATCTCGTTCGAAGCAACCAGCGGTCGAGGTTTCCAACCTTACAAAACGCTACGGGGATGGAGAGAATTCCGTCGAGGCAGTAAGTGGAGTTACGTTCAGCATCGAACAGGGGTCTATCGTTGGAATACTCGGACCAAACGGTGCTGGAAAAACGACGTGCATCAAATCACTGTTGTCCCTTGTCGTACCAACTGAAGGGACGACCAAAGTGGCAGGAGTAGATGTACAGCGGGACACGAGTACGGCATTCCAACGGATAGGAGCAGTTCTCGAGGGGACCCGAAACATCTACTGGAGATTGACTGTTCGAGAGAACATGCGTTTCTTCTCGGCAATTGCCGGACGAAATCCGGATACTATGGACCAACGGCACGAAGAACTTCTGACGAAGTTCAACCTCAAAGACAAAGAGGACACTGTCGTACGCGAACTATCCCGAGGTCAAAAACAGAAAGTCTCAATCGTGTGTACGCTGGCACGCAACGCTGAAGTCGTATTCCTCGACGAACCGACCCTTGGATTGGACGTAGAAAGCTCGATTGAACTTCGGAAAGAACTTCGAAATCTTGCAGACGAAGAGGGGATCACAGTCGTCCTTACGAGTCATGATATGGACGTCATTGAGAGTGTGTGTGACCGGGTGATTATCATGAATAGCGGGCAAATCATCGCAGACCGGCCGGTTGCAGAGTTGCTATCGGTGTTTACTACTCAGAAGTACAAAATCACAACCAAAGCTCCTCTCGCGACCGAACTCTACGAACAACTTGTGGAACAGTACGGGTTATCGAAACAGACGGAGGCAAACTCCAATGTGTACACGATTCAGGTCACGGGCGAATCGTTCTACGATGTCGTAAATCTACTTCAGGAGTACAACGTTCGGATACAGTCGTTTGACGCGGTTGAAGTTGCTCTGGAGGATGTCTTTTTACACCTGACGGGCGACGGAATGGACGAAACGGACACTGGTCAGCGCTTGCTCACCGAGGAGATAGCACATGAGTAATTCAACAGAGAACGAACGGAGTGAAAGACAAACTCGAAGAGAAGACTCACCTGATGGGTTACACACACTATTCGTTGAGATAGTCAAGATGCAATTCACTATTATGTACCGCTATCGGCTCAACTTCGTCGGTCAAATCGGGGGCGGGTTTCTGTTCTTTGTTATGTTATTCTTCGGCGGGTCCTTCGCGGCTAGTGCAGCTGGTGTGAGTGGCAACGCAATCGCACCAACGCTCGATGGATTCATCGTCGGCTGGTTCCTATATCTGGTCTCCCAGTCAGCATACAGTAGTTTGCCAGACAGCGTTACTCGTGAATCAGAGTGGGGCACACTCGAGCAGTTGTACATGTCCCCCTACGGATTCGGGAAAGTCATGAGTGCCAAGATTTTCGTGAGTCTCATTCAAAGTATTTCGATTGGAGCGATACTACTTATCATGGCCTTACTGGTCACGCAGCGTACACTCTCTATCGACGTTCCGACTGTGCTCCCGGTTCTACTGTTTGGTGCTCTTTCCGTGGTTGGAGTCGGGTACGCAGTTGCAGGACTAGCCCTCATTCATAAACGAATCTCCAGCTTCTACCAGTATATGCAATTTGCAATCGCCGGCCTCGTTGCGGCACCTCTAGCAGAGATTCCGTGGCTCAGACTACTGCCGGTAGTACAAAGCTCCTCGATGTTGCAACTGGCCATGCGAGACGGCGTCCGCCTGTGGGAATTTTCCGCGGTCGAGATTAGTCTCTTGATCGGCGTTGCCGCCCTGTACCTCCTTATTGGATACGCGATATTCATCTACTGTTCTCGTATTGCGCGCCATCGAGGAGTAATGGGACACTACTGAGTACACAGTGAGAACCGGTACACAACGATACTATTTCGTGTCCGGACTGGCTTTAAGATATTTATAATTGGGATGTAGACATGAAGTCGTATGGTAGAAGCCCAATTGGGAGTACGATTGATATTCAGAAGTGTTGTTGACAAATGTATTCCAGAGTTCGAGAAACCAGTCAGATAATAATGGCGGGAGTATTTACTGAGGAGTTCAAGCGGCTCATTGTCGGACGGTCACAAACACTGTTAGAGCGTGTAAAGAACCTAGACAACCTAGAAAACGCTCTTCGTGACGATTCCACAGCGGCCAAAGCGTACCAAGACTGGGAAGACGTATTCTTGCAAGAATCGATTCTCGACGCCCGCTTAGAGCAAAGTGGAGTAACGAGAGCAGACATTCGTCAGGCAGCGAAGATGGACAAACTGTCCGACAACGCCGAACTTCCCGATTGGATTTACACGCTTGACGATATCGTCGAATCGGTCCTTCAGAGAGATCCGGGAGAGCTTCAATGGTCAGAATACAATGCTGTCTCCGGTGAAGAGTACCCATTTGCCGAATTGCTCGCGGCAATCGCAGAAGCTGCTCGGGACCAGATAGCTGGAGACGAGGTCCGAGACGTCCTTTCAGATGAGGCCATCAATACGATGATGGACTGGTTCATCATACGGCTCAAGCGAAGGTTTGTTCGGATTCTATTTGTCGAATTCAAGACGTTCATCGCGAGTAGAGACCGCGATTTGGCCTTTGCGGACCCCGACGAGTTCGATGACCCGCCAACCAAATACTACGATGAATTCATTGAGTACATATTTGAAGGTGGGTTCGCGGACCTATGTCAGGAATATCCGCTGTTCGGTCGACTGCTCGTCTGCCAGATACGGCAGTGGTGCGAACACATTCAAGAGTTTAGTCAACGGCTGCAAGCGGATCGAAAAGCCCTCGAAGACACGTTCGCCGACGACGGTGAACTGGGTCGCATTCAAAGCTTAGAACCGCTCGCCGACGACACGCACGGGGACGGGAGGGCCATCATGCGAGTTTCGTTCGACGCCGACGTGACAGTCGTGTATAAACCCCGGAACGTAGATGCCGGGGCCACGTTTTACAGTGTTCTCGACCGGCTGAATGCCGAACTCGACGTCCCTGACTTTTTGATTCCCACATACCTCCCCCGGGATGGGTACGGCTGGATGGAATGGATTGAATCCACTGAATGTACTGATACCGACGCTGTCGAGCGGTATTACCGGCGTGCTGGTTCCCTTACTTGCATTGCGTATCTGCTTCACTTCACCGACTGCCAGTACGAGAACCTCGTCGTCTCGGGCGAGCACCCGGTGTTAGTTGATGCGGAAACCGTCTGTGCACCTTATTTCTACACCGATAAGAGACCGTTCCCCACCGGAACGGGGGTTCTGATGAACCGGAGTGTCTTTTTGACGCTCTTGCTCCCGATGGGGTCCAGAGAAGACGACCAGCTCTCCGGCCTCGGAGAGGCAACTGCCGGTTTCAGCGTCTCTGCCGAGGAACGGGAGATAGAAGACCTCACGAACTCCGTCGTAGCCGCAGTCAATACAGATCTGATGAACGTCCAGCACGTTCCATCGAAATTCGACCGAAGTGAGAATATCCCCTCGGTAGACGGTGAAGAGTTCCGCCCAGATGAATATCTCTCCGAGATCATCGATGGGTTCCAAACGACGTACGAAACGATTATCGCCCTCCGAGACTCCGGAAAACTCTCATCGATTGGCTTACCAGATGCGTTCGAGTCCATCGAAAACCGTACTGTCTGGCGGCCAACAATGAGGTATGCGGCTTGTATCGATTCACTGTCTGCACGGTTGACGCTTCACGACGGCGCGTGGTTCGGGGCAGAGATCGAACGCCTGTCCGTCCCGTTCTTTGACGGTCGAATCGACGACCCGGATGTCTGGCCGATTTATAAATCAGAGTACCAGAAGATGTGCCAGTTTGAACCACCGAGATTCAGCTGTAAGACCGACGAAACAGCCATTCGAATGAATGGGACTGAAATCGGTGTGAACGCGGACGTCCCGGGGCTAACTGTGAGTCGAGAACGTATCGAATCAGCAGATAGAGAGGATATGCTCACACAAATCGAGTTTATTCGCGGTGCATTCGGAACAGCTCCAGACCCCAATAAATCAGAATATATCGATGTCTCGGCAACGCCCCGCCAGATAAGTGACGAGCGCCTCCGGGAAGAAGCGAGAACACTCTTCGAGTCGGTTAAATCTGCGACAGTGCAAACCGACACCGGCCAACGACACTTCTCGTCTGTTGTCCCACGGTCAGAATCGTCACGCCTCGCGCTACAACCCGGTGACCACTCTCTTTATAGCGGCCGTAGTGGCCCTGCACTTCTCGGAGCAGCGC
>NZ_JBZRPK010000491.1:0-5791 GCF_058382125.1 Haloferax sp. s1 | reverse complement strand
GGGGGGGGGTGAGGTGGGGAGAAGGGAGGGGGGGGGCCTCTCTATCGATGTTCCGCACGTCGACCTCATGTATCCGTGTCGGACGCTCGATTTGACCGGCGGCTTGAAACAGATTGAGAAGGACATCGGCATCGACCGCGACCGCCCCGATATCTCCGGCCGAGATGCGGTCAGGCTCTGGCGCGAGTACGAACGCGGCGACGAATCGGCTCTCGACACCCTCGTCTCGTACAACCGCGAAGACACGGTCAATCTCGAACGCCTCATGGAGACCGTCACGGGCAAACTTCACGACCGCGTCTGCGACGGTCTCGATACCGACCTCGTCTGAAATCATCTCGTCGTCTTCTTCGTTCGTCTCGTCACGGAATCACCCGCCTTTTTCATCCCCGGAAGCGACGCGCCGCACATGACCGACGACGAGGCCGAGGCCAACTCGACGCTTGACGGAGAGACGGACGAGCCAACCGACGATGAGTCGGACGAATCGACTGTCGAAGACGGGCGTGTCAACGGCGAGAGTCAGCAAACCGCCGACGGTGGGATGAACGGGCAAAACGGCTACGGTGACGAGACGGTGCCGCACGTGGAACTCGACCTCTACGAACTGTCCGTTCGCGTCA
Source organism: Haloferax sp. s1 (assembly GCF_058382125.1). Lineage (NCBI taxonomy): Archaea > Methanobacteriati > Methanobacteriota > Halobacteria > Halobacteriales > Haloferacaceae > Haloferax > Haloferax sp. s1. The sequence continues at coordinate 5,168 of NZ_JBZRPK010000491.1, read as the reverse complement.
GCGGTCAGTCTACGGACGGCCTCGAAGACGTCGAAGCGTCGGCGACTCGCCTCATGGACTACCTCATCGACCACGCGAAGAAACTCGAAGACCAGCCAGACCCGCGCGGACTGAGCTAATCGCGCTCGTCTCACGTCTCGGTAAATTGCCACTGGCCGGGTGACTCGGCGAATTGCCCCTGGTCGGGTGACTCGGCGAATTGCTACTAATCTGGCAAATATCCACGGTTTTGGCAAACCTAAACGCTCAAGAGTAGCGGTCGATAACCCCGCGCAATGAGTGAGTACACCTTCGACGACCTCGCGGTCGTAATGGGGACGTACAATGAAGAACAAGCAATCGGCTCCGTCTTGGCCGACATCGACCGCATCACCGACGGCCGGGCGGAAGTCGTCTGCGTCGACGGTTCCGACGACCGGACTCCCGAAATCGCCCGAAAGATGGGCGCTCGGGTCATCGAACAGGAACCGCAGGGCTACGGCGTCGCGGTCGAAGCCGCCGTTCTCGCTCCCGACCGCCCCGTCGTCGTTACTACTGACTGCGACGATACGTACCCGATGGAGTACCTTCCGAAGTTCCTCGACCTCATCAACGACGGCTACGACGTGGTCTCCGGCGACCGAATCACCAAGGGCGCCGAGACGATGCCCACACTCAACCGCTTCGGAAACATCGCATTCGCCCGCCTCGCAAGCTTCCTCATGGGTGCGACGGTCCACGACACGACGACCGGAATGCGGGCGTACCGCCGCGAACTCCTTCACGATATCAACTGGACGGAAAACACGGGGCTGTCGGCCGAACTGCTCATCCGACCCGCGATGCGCGGCTACAAGATTGCTGAGGTACCTATTCCGTACCGCGAACGCGCCGGTGAGACCAAACTCGACCCCTTCGCCGGGGGTGCTGCTATCGCGAAGTCCATCGTGAAGGTCTGCCTCGAAGAACGCGCCCGGTTCTGAGGCCGTCGATACCGCCCGAAATCTGCTTTCTGTACGCTTTATGCCGTCTTGTCGGTCGTGCGTTCTGTCACCAAACCGCACGTCGTTCATGGGTGGTTCGAGCGAATAACGAGTATGAACCGCCGCCGATTCCTCGCTGCGCTCGGTGCCACATCCGCACTGGCGGGCTGTCTCGGGAACAACCAGTCAGCCGATGGTGCCGATAGCACCGACACTCCCGGTACTGCCGGTGGGTCGAACGCAACTCGAACCAGTTCGTTCGACCTTCCCGTCCCAAAAGACGAACTCCGCCGTGGCGCGCCAAAGGACGCAATTCCAGCCATCACGTTTCCCGTCTTCTCGGACGACTGGTCCGGATTCGACGAGGTAAACGTCGCGCTCGAAGATTCCTTCGAGGTCGTCGGCGTCGAACTCGACGGTATCGCACGGGCGTACCCGCTCGCAATCCTGAACTGGCACGAAATCGCCAACGACACGTTCGACGACCGCCCTGTGGTCGTAACCTACTGCCCACTCTGTGGCAGTGCCGTCGTCGCCGATAGACTCGTGGCTGGCGAACCCACTAACTTCGGTGTCTCGGGCTACCTCTGGATGTCCGACCTCGTGATGTACGACGTTCGAACCGAGTCGCTGTGGAGTCAAGTGCTCGCAACTGCGATTCGCGGCGAGCGTACCGGCGACACGCTGTCTCTCATTCCGTCGACCATCTCTACGTGGGGCGAATGGAAGGCGTCGCACCCCGACACCGAGGTGTTGGTTCCACCGCCCATCTCCGACACGATTCGCGGCCGACAGAGTCGAAGCTACGACGTGAATCCCTACTCGAGCTATCGGCAGTCGGGGAGAGTCGGCATCGGATTCAACGACGAGGTTGACGAGCGTATGCACCCCAAAACATCGGTTATCGGTATCACTGCTGGCGGAGTCGCGCGGGCGTACCCACTCGACGCAGTGAAGAATGCCGGCGTCGTCAACGACACTGTCGGCGAACTGCCGGTCGTCGTCGCGTCATCAACTGACGGGACGCTCGTCGCCTACGTCCGCCGCGTCGACGGTTCAGTCGTGGAGTTCGAACGCGATGGCTCCGCCCTCGTTGCGGCCGGGTCCCGGTGGGACCTCCTCACGGGCCGTGCACTCGATGGCCCGCACGAGGGCGCGACGTTGACGCGGGCGAACGACCGTTCCCCGATGTTCTGGTTCGCGTGGGCCGATTTCAACCCTGACACGGAGATATACGGGCGGTAAGTCTACTCTTCTTCTCCGACTGCAACCGTGTGACAAGAGACTTATACTCATCCCGTCACCTGTGGGCTACCGTGTCCGCTCGAACTCGTTCCCTCCTCGTCTTTGTCCTCGTCCTCGGGGCGCTCGGTGCCGCCGGTTCCTACGGTTTGGCGTACGACTCGCACCTCGGTCAACATGCCGTCTCGCTCGCGCTTGAACCCGCTGAGCCGGGCGACGAATCGACGATTACTGATGTCGATGACCTCCCGCCAGCCGCGGCTGAAATGGTCCGGTCTGGCGTCGAAGACGGTCACGCGACGATTTACCGAGACGACCGAGACGACGTTACCGAGTCGCTCGAATCACTCTCCGGATACGTCCGGGTCGACGGCGAAACGTATCGAGTGTTTCAGGCGGCAGACGAGAACATGACGCTCTTCGGGCCGCTCTTGACTCTCACGGCGCTGTTCCTCTCGATGGGCGTCCTCGGTATCGGCGTCGCAGCACTCCGAACCGGTGCGTTCAGACCGCTCTCTATCGCCGCCTCGCTGTCGATACCCGGCGTTGCACTCGCCATCGACGTGGCCGTGACGCTTCTCGATTCGATGGTGGCGTTCTCCGGCGGCGTTGACCTCCCGGTCGTGCCCGCGGCAACCGGTCTCGTCGTCGTCGGCGTCGCGGCTCGAAAGCGTAAGTGGGCGCTCGCACTCAGCGTATTCCTCGCGGTGATGGTCACCGCGGCCTTTGCAGACGTACTCGGCGGTACCTCGCTCGGTCCCATCGGGACGCTCGCACCCGGTATTCCGCTCTTCGTACTTGGGTACGTGCTGGGCGGCGAGCAGTCAAGCGATGACAGTGCTGGTGTGGATGCCTCCGCCGCTTCGGCCTGAGTATCGCGCAGGCGAATCTAACGGTCTCCGAGTTCAGAACGAGTCTAATTGATGTCGAGTCGGTGCCAAACCATTCCGACGCCGAGAGTGACGCCGACCGAGAGGACTACGACGAGTTGAGGATGTCGCGGACGCGGCGCGGTTCGCCGCCAAGCGAGGGATTCTTCTCGACGATTTTTAGCACCTCGTGGTCGGTCACGTCGGGGTACGACTTCCCGATGGCTTCCTCGATGAGTTCCTTTTCGAGACGGAATTCCGTCCCTTCGTAGACCACGTCTACGCCATCTTCGTCGAAAGAGAGAATCGTCATACCTCTCTTTGTTCTTCGTGGATATTTAAAAACATCCTGTCGTCACGGTATCCCGAACCTCGTGTGCGTCTGACATTCGTCTTGCGGACGGTTTATTACGACCCGGGTGTTGGTTCGGAGCGTGTCACTGGGTACGGACCCGCTCGAAGCGCTCGAGATACCCGACGGGACGACGGTCGAAGAGCACGACCTCGTGACCGACGGGGATGTCGTTGTCGGCGGCCAAAGCACCGTTGAGTTCGGCGTCCGCGGCCGAAACGTTCTCGCTGGCGAGCGCGTCACATTCGGCGGCGACATCGAGGCGGAAGGCGACTGTCGACTCGACCTGTTAGACGATGTTGCTGGGAATGTCCTCGTGGGTGAAGACGCCTATCTCGGCGAGCGTGTTCATATCGCCGGTCGGCTCATGGTCTCCGGAGACCTCGACATCGGCGACGACGTGGACATCGAAGAAGGATTCGAAGCAAACGGCTGGATCGTCATCCGTAACCCGATTCCGACGCTCGTCTTCTACTTTATCGTCCTCTCGCAACTCCTGCATCTCGGTGAGGACGAAGCGGCGGACGAACTCGCAGAGACGCTGGCTGGTGAGTCGCCGCACGACCCGCTCGTGATTCCGCGGAACGCGACCGTCTCCGACGACGCGTGGCGTGTCTCGACACCGGCGTACGTCGGCTCGAACTGCCGAATCCACGGGAATATCCGCGCGAAATCCATCGACCTCGATGCCGACAACAACGTCTTCGGGAGCCTTCGCGCCCGCGACGATATCTCCGTCGGACGCGGCACCCGAATTCACGGCGACGTAACCACCCGAAACGGTGAAGTTCGAATTCACGAAGGTGCCCGAGTTCTCGGCGATGTCTCCTGTAACGACCTCGTTCTCGAAGCCGGTGCCCACGTCGACGGTACCATGCGTGCCCGCGGCGAGATGCGTATTCACCGGGATAACCTTCCCCGAGAAGCGGAGTAGGCGGCCACTACCGCGCCGTCAATCGACTCGCCGAACTTTACGAACTTCGGAACCGCAGGTAACATCAATCACTGTTTGTGTCTACCAAACGATTATTCGTTTCCAAGTTGAGTTCCGGGTATGAATAAGCGATTAAAACTTCTCGTCGTGGCGTTCCTCGTTCTCCTCGCCGGGTGTACCGGGGGCGCGGGTAACGCCGATGCGGGAGGTTCTGAGGTGAGTCTCTCCACCGACGCTTCGGGTGCGCCCGAAAGCCAAGACGCGAGTCTTGAGGGTGACGATGACCTCCCCCAAGTCCAAAAGCGGGCGGTCATCAGGAACGGCCGACTCGAACTGACTGTCGACGAGTTCAACACCAGCCGAGACGAGATTGAGTCGACCGCCGAGTCGTACGGCGGGTACGTCAGTGATTCGAGCGAGCGCGTGAACCGTCGAAGTGGCGGGACCTACCGCTCCGGGCAACTCGTCGTGCGAGTCCCTTCCGATAACTTTTCGGCGTTCATGACCGACGCGAAGCAACTCGGCGAGGTCGAACACGTCGAGACGAATTCGGAGGACGTGACCGAGCAACTGGTCGACCTCGAAGCGCGACTGAGCAACCTCCGTGCGCAGCGAGACCGCCTCCGCGAACTCTACGACTCCGCGAACACCACACAAGACGTACTCGCCGTCGAGAAACGCCTCACGGACGTACAGACCGAAATCGAGCGACTGGAGGCGCAAAAACAGTCGCTGGAGGACCGCGTCGCCCTCTCGACCGTCCGTGTCTCGCTCTCCGAGCGCCCGCCCGGCCCGGCACAGTGGTACGA
>NZ_JBZRPK010000492.1:0-5803 GCF_058382125.1 Haloferax sp. s1 | reverse complement strand
GGTGTGAGTGAAGTGGCCGGGGCGTCTGAGGAAGGCGTGGACACGATGAGCACGTTAAGCAACGCTAAGGAGCCACAACACTTACAGGAGTCGGAAACGACGTCAGGCGGCTTTGTCCAGTTTCCCGTTTCCGCGGGGCACGGGACGCCACACTGGAAAAAGCTTGCCCGTGGGACCATCGTCGGCATGACTCGCGGCACCCGCCGCGAACACATCGTTCGTGCGACGCTCGAATCCATCGCGTTCCAGACGCGCGACGTGGCCGAAGCCATGGAGTCCGACAGCGGTATCGACCTCTCCAGCCTCCGCGTGGACGGCGGAGCGGTCAAGAACAACTTCCTCTGTCAGCTCCAGTCGAATATTCTCGACACCGAAATCGTCCGTCCGCAAGTCGACGAGACGACAGCACTCGGTGCTGCCTATGCCGCGGGTCTCGCCGTCGGCTACTGGGAGACGATGGAAGAACTCCGCGCGAACTGGCAGGTCGACCGCGAGTTCGGTCCCTCGGACCCGCAGAACGTCGAACACCGCTACGGCCGCTGGAAAGAGGCAGTCGACCGCTCGCTGGATTGGGCACGGGACACGGAGGAGTAATCAATGGCACTGGACCAACTCTGGGCGATTGAGATGCTTATCGCCGCCTTCGCTGGCGGCGCGTTCGGTGCAGCAATCGGTGCGCTTCCGGCCTTCATCTTCACCGGCTTCATGGTTATCGCCGGTGAGGTGGCGTCCTACGTCGATGCCGACGCGGGCGCAATCACGGGCGCGATTGCATTCGGTGTCCCGTTCTCCCCGGCAATCAGTTTCGCCGGTGGCGCGGCCGCCGCGGCCTACGCGGCCAACCGTGGCTACATGGACTCCGGATTCGACTACCACAACGCGAAGGACATCGGCTTCGCACTCGGCTCGAAGCCCGACGTGCTCGCCGTCGGTGGTATCTTCGGTATCATCGGCTACTGGCTGACCGTCCTCTCGGCATCGTTCAACATGCCGTACGACCACATCGCGATGGGTGTGACGCTTTCGGCGCTCATCCACCGCGTCGCCTTCGGCTACGATATCGTTGGTAAGGTCCGCGGCAGCAGCCTCCTCGACATGACGCCGTTCGAACGCGGTGAGACTCGCGGCGGCGCAATCGCCGACGGCGGCGAGGGCGGACGCCTGAGCGTCGAACCGTGGCTGCCGAACATGTACCAGTGGGAAGAAGTGACGGCCATCGGCATCGTCGTCGGTATCATGGCGGCGTACATCGCGCTCTCGACCGGCAGCCCGTTCCTCGCGTTCGGTATCTCGGCCGCGAGCCTCATCTTCCTGAACCTCGGCGTCGAGCGCATCCCGGTGACTCACCACATGTCGCTGCCCGCATCGACGGCGGCGCTCGCGTACACCGCGGGTGCGACCGAACTCGGTGCCGTCGCGCTCCTCATCGGCGGCGTCTTCGGTGGCATCTCCGCGCTCTTCGGTGAGGTGTTCCAGCGCATCTTCTACGCGCACGGTGACACCCACTGGGACCCGCCGGCGGCCGCGATTGTGTTCGGGACGTTCCTCGTTGCGATGCTCGCCATCGCCGGGGTCTTCCCGGACTCGTCGTGGGTCGCGACGTTCTAACTCACAAACAACCACACGGTCCCGCACCGCTTTTTTGGGTCACGTTCCGCAACCGGCAGCGCTAACGCTCCCCAATCGGTAGCGGATGTATGGAACGCATCGTCTCTGTCGTCCCGAAAGACGGCCTCCACGCCCGTCCTGCATCCCAGTTCGTCGAGACAGCCAATTCATTCGATGCTGAGATTACACTCGGCCGTGTCGATGACGACAGCCTCGTCCCCGCGGCGAGCATGCTCGCTGTGACCGGTCTCGGCGTCTCTCACGGTGAAGAAATCAGACTGGTCGCCGACGGCGACGATGCCGAAGCGGCACTCGACGCGCTCGAAGACGTGCTTTCGACGCCCGAGTCGGGCGACGAAGCGTCGGAGAATTAGTTCAACTTCCGGTAGTCGCGCGCATCTGTCGCGCGCTCGACCACAGAGTCGAGCGTCGCCTTCGGACTCGTCGTCTCCACCGCGGCGTTGAGTGTCCCCTCCAGAATCGGGGCGTCGGCGATAATCGCATCCACGTTCATCGCCATCTCGATGGCGAGTTCGGCGTTCATCACAGCGCTTCCGAGGTCGACGAGAACGACGACACCATCGCCGTCGTCGGCTTCCTCGATACCCTCGCGGATGCGGTCGGGCGACGTTCCGATTCCGTCTTCGTCGCCACCGGCGGGAACGATGCGGGCGTTGCCGCCGCCCATCTGTTCGGCTACGTCAGCGATTCCTTCGGCCGCCTTCGCGCTGTGCGAGACGACGACGAGACCAATCATTCGTCCCTCCGTGCGGCATCACCGGCGTGGGCGTCGCGGTCGACCGCACCGTCCAGATACTCCTCAGCGGTCGCAAGCAGTTCTTCGAGGATGAACAGCGTGCTCGTCGCGCCGGGGTCTTGATGGCCGACAGAACGCCAATCGAGGAACGAAGACCGGCCTTTGAGGGCCTTGAGCGGAACAGTGAACTCGACTCCCCGTTCGGCCGCGTCGACGGCCTTGGCGAGGGCTGTAAGCGGCGGGAGGTCGTCCTGCTCGATGGACTTCTTGTAGGTGTGGACCGCGGGAACGAGCGCGTCCACCATCGTCTTCGACCCGACCTCCGCCCCGCCGCGGTCTTTGACCTTGTCGAGGTACGCCTCCGCGAAGGCGACCGACGTTTCCGCGGTAATCCCGTCTTCGAGTTCCTGACTGGCGAACATGATAGACCCGCCGTAGAGCGGGCCGGAAGCCCCACCGACGTTCGAAATGAGCGTCGTGCCGACGTTTTTCACGACCTCGTCGGGGTCCATCTCGGCGAACGCTTCGCGCTTTTCGGCCGCCTCGCCGAATCCGCGCTGCATGTTCGCGCCGTGGTCCGCGTCGCCGATTGCGGAGTCGAGGTCGGTGAGGTACCCCTTCTCCTTGGCGAGTCGCGCCGCCACGTTATCGAGCGCGTCTAACACCGCGTCGCGTTGTGTTTCTACGTCGGCCATAGCGTCCCCTTCGCAACCATATTCGTTAAGCCCTTGCCACGGTGGAGCAGTCTGCCGGGAAAAATCGAGGACGGACCGGTCGTCGGTCAAGTTATTCGGCGACGGTGAGCGCGGGCGTCTCCGCCGGCGCGCCGAGCAGTTCCTTCAGTTCGTCGTCGACACGGAGGACGGAGACGGAACAGCCCATCATATCCAGCGAGGTCATGTAGTCGCCGACCCACGCGTCCCACGTCTCGATGCCGCGGTCATCGAGGATAGACTGGAGTTTCCGGTTGACGATGTAGAGTTCCGAAAGCGGCGTGCCACCCATGCCGTTGACCAACGTGACGACTTCCTCGCCTTCGTCGAGGTCGAGGTCCGAAAGGACGTTCTCGGTCAGATGTTCGGTTATCTCGTCGGCGCTCATCATGTCGGCGCGCTCGGTGCCGGGTTCGCCGTGGATGCCGATACCGAGTTCGAGTTCGTCCTCGCCGAGGTCGAACGTCGGTTCGCCCTTCTCGGGCGTGACACACGAGGTCAGCGCCATCCCCATCGTTCGAACGTTGTCGATTACCTTCTCCGCGACTTCCTTGACTTCCGCGAGGTCCGCTCCCTCTGCTGCCTTCGCACCGGCGCACTTGTGGACGAAGATAGTGCCCGCAACGCCACGGCGACCCGACGTGTATAGCGAATCTTCCACCGCGACGTCGTCGTTGACGACGACCTGTTCGACATCGATGCCTTCCATCGAAGCCATCTCGGCGGCGGTGTCGAAGTTCATCACGTCGCCCTCGTAGTTCTTGACGACACAGAGAACTCCCTCCCCCGCGTCGGTCGCCTGAATCATCTCGTCGAGTTGGTCCGCCGTCGGCGACGTGAACACCTCACCGGCCGCCGCGCCGTCGAGCATGCCCTCGCCGAGGTAGCCCGCGTGTGTCGGTTCGTGGCCCGACCCGCCGCCGGAGACGACCGCGACCTTCCCATCGACCGGTACGTCGTCTCTGACGAGGACGTTCGTCCCGTCGAGTCGACGCACGGGGTGTGCGGCCACCATCCCGTCGAGCATCTCGTCGACCACCGCGCTCGGTTCGTTGATGAGTTTCTTCATGACTCACAGACCAAGACGCCCGAGTAGGCCAAAAGTGTTGGTCAGCCGGAAGGCTCGGCAGACGACGATGAGCCAAAGAATAACGGGGTCGTCGCTGTCGGCGACGACTTACTCGAGTTGCGTGACTGCGATGGTCACGGACACGTCTTCGACATCCCACGTCTCGACCGTCTCGCCGTCGGCGGTGCCGAGTTCGAGCGAGCGAGCGCGAACTTCCTCGGCGATGAGGTCGCGGTTCTCCTCGACGAAGGCGGCGACGCGGTCGTCTGCCACGTCGATGCCCACGTCGATTTCCTCTTCGACGTCGAGGTCGAGTTGCTTGCGCATCTCCTGAATGCGGCGGATAACGTCGCGGGCGTAGCCCTCGGACTCGATGTCGTCGGTAAGCGCGGTGTCGACGTAGACGGTGCCGCCCTCGAAGTCGGCCCCGGTGACGTTCTCCGGCGGTTCGGCACGGTAGGAGACCATCTCGTCGGTGAGTTCGTAGGTCTCGCCGTCGACTTCGACGCCGGATTCGACCTCGGCGCGGGTGAGACCCTCGACGGCACCCATGATTTTCTGGGCGTCAGCGCCGAACTCCGGCCCGATGACGCTCATCTGCGGTTCCGCCGTCTCGACGAGTTCGTCGAACACGTCGACGACTTCCACGGCGCGCGTGTTCACGCGCTCAGAGAGGAGGTCCGAGAGGGCTTCGACGGCCGCTGCAACCTCGTCGTCGTCGGATTCGACGACGATGCGCGAGACGGGCCAGCGGAGTTTGCGGCCGCCCAGTTGTCGGGCGTGGGCCGCGGCCTCCTCGACGTCGCGGAGGACCGCCATGTTGGCTTCGAGGTCCTCGTCGCGGCGGTCTTCGTCCGGTTCGGGGTACGAGAGCATGTGGACGGTCGTCTCAGAGCCGTCGAGACGCTGGTACATGCGCTCGGCCATGTACGGCGTGTAGGGCGCGATGAGGCGGAGAGACTCGGCAAGCACCGTCGAGAGCGTGGCGTACGCGCCGAGTTTGGAGTCGGAGTCCTCCTCGTCCCACATGCGCTCGCGGATGGCCTTCACGTAGAAGCGCGAGACGTCCTCGGTGATGAAGTCGAGAAGCGTGTTCAGCGCGGTGGAGACCTCGTAGTCGTCCCACGCCTCGTGCATCTCGGCCTTGACGGTCTGGAGACGCGAGAGCACCCACTCGTCGACGACGGTGAGTTCGCCTTCTGAGAGGTCGGCCTCGGCGGGGTCGTAGCCGTCGAGGTCCATATACGGAAGCGGGAAGCGGAAGACGTTCCAGAAGATGTTGAGCGTCGACTGCATGTCTTCGAGACCGTCCCAGTCGAACGAGAGGTCGACACCCTGTTGGTCGTGACACAGGAGGTACGCGCGAAGCGGGTCCCGACCGGCGCGGTCGATGGCCTCTTCGGGCGTGACGATGTTGCCGACGGACTTCGACATCTTGCGGCCGTCCTTGTCGTTCGCGAACCCGTGCATGAGGACTCGCTTGTACGGGGACTCGCCAGTCGCGGCGGTACCCATGCCGAGTTGCGACCAGAACCATCCGCGGGTCTGGTCGTGTGCCTCGATGATGAGGTCGGCGGGCCACAGTTCCTCGTAGTCCTCCGTCTCGCTCGGGAAGTCGAGGGTGCCCCACGTGGCGACGGAGGAGTCGATCCACAC
>NZ_JBZRPK010000493.1:0-5862 GCF_058382125.1 Haloferax sp. s1 | reverse complement strand
CCGGTCAAGGCGATCCCGGGGATTTCCTCGCTGCAAATCGCCGCGAGTCGGGCGCGCACGCCGATGGAAGACACGCGATTCGTCACGCTCCACAAAAGCGGGTCGCTGGACGCCGACCTCGACCGACTGGCCGAGGTTGTCGGCGAACGGCACCTGTTGGTCCTCCCGCGACCGTTCGATTTGATGCCGGGCGACATCGCCGAGTTCCTGCTCGAATCCGGCGCGGACGAGACGCTCGATGCGCTCGTCCTCGAACGACTGACGCACGACGACGAACACATCACGCGAACCACGCTCGGCGAACTCAGCGAATCCGCCGGCGGAAGCGGCCCCGAATCGACACCGTACTCGGACCTCTCGGTGCTCGCCGTTCGTGCACCAGTCACGCCGGAGGACGACTGATGGACGGATTCGTCCTCGCGGGAACGAAGTCCGGCGTCGGAAAGACAGTCGCAACGCTGGCCATCATCCAGGCGCTCGAAGACGACGGCTACAACGTCCAACCTGCGAAAGCCGGACCCGACTTCATCGACCCGAGCCACCACGAACAGGTCGCCGGGCGGCCGTCGCGGACGCTCGACCTGTGGCTCGAAGGCGAAGACGGCGTTCGTCGAAACTTCCACCGCGGCGACGACGACATTTGCATCGTCGAAGGCGTGATGGGATTGTACGACGGCGATTGCTCCAGTACCGCCATGGTCGCCGACGCGCTCGACATTCCGGTCGTGTTAGTCGTCGATGCGAAGGCCGGTATGGAGAGCGTCGCTGCGACGGCCCACGGCTTCCGCGAGTACGCAGCGCACGCGGGCCGCGATATCGACGTTTCCGGTATCATCGCCCAGCGGGCACACGGCGGCCGCCACGAAGAAGGAATCAAGGGCGCACTGCCGGACGACTTGGCGTATTTCGGCCGCATTCCACCGCGGTCGGGCCTCGAAATCCCGGACCGACACCTCGGTCTCCACATGGGCGATGAGTCGCCACTGGACACCGACGTACTCAGCGAGGCGGCAGCAGAAATTCGAACCGACCGGCTGGTCACTGCCGCGCGGGAACCACCACGTCCATCGTTGCAAGAGTCGGTCGAAAAAACTGGCTCGCGCGTCGCGGTCGCCCGCGATTCGGCGTTCTGTTTCGCCTATCCGGCGACCGTTGAGGAACTCGATAAACGGGCGGATGTGGTGACGTTCTCGCCGGTCGCCGGTGATACCCTCCCGGACTGCGACGGCGTCTACCTGCCCGGTGGCTACCCCGAGCTTCACGGTCCCGAACTGGATGGGTGTCCCGCATTCGACGACATCGCCGCGCGGGCCGCAGAGGGACTGCCGGTATTCGGCGAATGCGGTGGTCTAATGGCGCTTACTGAGTCGCTGACGACCGACGACGGCACGTACGAGATGGCTGGCGTCCTCCCGGCGGACGTGCAGATGTGCGACCGCTATCAAGCACTCGACCACGTCGAACTCTGTGCGAAGTCGGATACCCTCACTGCTGGACAGGGCAGTCGGCTCCGCGGCCACGAGTTCCATTACTCTCGTGCCGATGTCGATTCGGACGCGCGGTTCGCCTTCGATGTCGTCAGAGGGAGCGGGATTCAGGACAGTTCAGATGGACTGATGGAGTACCAGACGCTCGGAACCTACTGCCACGTCCACGCGGAGAGCGGGGCGTTCGAGACGTTCGTTGGGAACCTGTCGTCGTCTCGGTGATGTGCCCACGGTTTTTGAACGGGGAGACGCGCGACAACGTGTTCGTAAACAGCGTAGCAAGACAGTACCGACACCAATGGTGAGTTTTGCGAACTAAATATTCGTCAATATGATGATGAAGACAGGCGGCGACACGCTCGAAGTCTGCACGAGTTGAGACACCAACCGCCACAACATCAGTTACGGTAGTTGGGGTAGCCGAACGCAAGTCACTCGCGGTACAAAGTAAACCTGGCCTCACCGACAACAGCCAAACGATATATCAAAGATGATTTTTAGAGACGAGTCTGACACAAAAGAGGTTCAACAAAGCCTCCCGTAGTACTAGCCGTATTGGTCCTGTTTTCCGGCTGTAGCATCCTGCCACTGGACTTCGGCCCCCGATACGATACCTCTGCAGAATCAGTAACGGTAAACGGCACACAGTCGCGCGTTATCGCAATCACACCACCAGACGACGGAACCTCTCCAAAGGAAAAGCGGTTACTGTTGACGGTGGATACGTACCCTTCACTGAAACCTCGACGATGAATTACAACGGGACGACGTACCTCGTCTACGTTCCGTCTCGGACCAAGTTCGAGTGTTCCTGCGAGAGTTCGATTTCGAGGTGAACACGGAGACGCCACTGGACGTCACCCCCTCACTATCGACGCGACCCACCGAACCAGTCCGAGTGAGGGTTCAAAGGCGACCTGAATAGAAAGACAACACAGTATAGAGGCAAACCGACGTACCGGATCTGGTCAGCACGACGAGGTAACAGAACTCCGAAACATCTTTAATACTTTAGGCTAGCCTAAAACATGGTTTCGGACCGATGTCCCGGCACCGAGTTGGTGTCGAACGCGTCCGTTACCAAGTTCAGCAGTGAAGCCCTGTAGTCGGGTTACGAACCCCGAGCTGGCGTGCGACATCCGGCTCGAAATGGGGTGCCTAGATATATCTATACTAACAATTAAATTTTAATTATTCTTCATACGGCAGAAAGAACTTTATTGTTTTAGGTCGACCTAAACCTGTATGACGGACTGCGATATGCGAGTGGTTAATCGACGGGGGACAGGGCAATGACCAACAACGAGACACTACTCAGACAGCAGGCTGCACGCGAGTCGAACGCGCGGAGTTACCCGCGAAACCTCCCGCACGCCGTCAAAGAGGCCAAAGGCGTCACCGTCATCGACATGGACGGGAACGAATACTACGACTGCCTCGCTGGGGCGGGCACGCTTGCACTCGGCCACAACCACCCGAAGGTCGTCGAGGCGATGGAAACGGTCCTTGCGGAGGACCGACCGCTCCACACGTTAGATATCACAACACCGGTCAAAGAGCGCTTCGTAGACACGCTGTTCGGGACGCTTCCCGACGAGTTTTCGGATAACGCGCGGATTCAGTTCTGTAGTCCCGCCGGAACCGACGCCATCGAAGCGGCAATTAAGTTGGTTAAGACCGCGACAGGCAACCGGTCGATACTCGGCTTCCAAGGTGGCTATCACGGCATGACGAACGGTGCGCTAAGTCTGATGGGCGATACCGACCCGAAAGCCGACGTTCCGGGGCTGATGCCGAACGTCCACCATCTGCCGTATCCCTACGAGTACCGCTGCCCGTTCGGCGTTGGCGGCGAGCAGTGTCACGAACTTGCCAGTCGGTACGTCGAGAACACGCTCGACGACCCCGAAAGCGGCATCACCGACCCCGCTGGGATGGTCGTGGAACTCGTTCAAGGCGAGGGAGGAGCAATTCCCGCCTCCGACGAGTGGACCCGCGAAATCCGACGGATGACTCGTGAGCGAGATATCCCACTCATCGTGGACGAGGTTCAGACTGGACTCGGGCGGACTGGAGAGCTATACGCGTTCGAACACGCTGACATCGTTCCGGATGTAATCACTCTCTCGAAGGCCGTCGGCGGGTCGCTTCCGCTCTCAGTTGTCGTCTACGATGAATCACTCGACGAGTGGGAACCCGGTGCGCACGCCGGGACCTTCCGCGGGAACCAACTCGCGATGGCCGCCGGAATCGCGACTATCGAACAGGTCGTGGAAAATAACTTGGACGAGCACGCCGAACGCGTGGGCGAGCGCCTTCGCGGGCACCTCGAATCGACAGCAAGCGAGCACGACGCCGTGGGAGATGTTCGTGGTCGTGGGCTGATGCTCGGCGTCGAGATGGTCGACCCCTCCGGAGAGCCGGACGGTTGCGGTCACTTCCCCGCACATTCGGACCTCGCAGACGCCGTCCGAGCGGCCTGTTTCGACCGCGGACTAATCGTAGAGTTGGGCGGCCGCCACAGCAGTGTCGTCCGGTTCCTCCCGCCGCTTATCGTTTCAGAGAGCGACGTGGACGACATCGGTCGCATCTTCGACGAGGCCGTCGAGGCCGCACTCGAAACAGTCGGGCGCAGAACGTCACAGGAGGTGCTGGCGTGAGCGACGCCGAGAGTCTCCACGATACACGCCCGGATATGGAGGGGCTGTTCCTCGGGGACGACGAGAATGACCGCGAGGCCTATCAAGAGGCAATCGAGCAGGCGTGTGACCTCGTTCTCGGGGAGTTCCTCGACAACGCGACGCCGTATTCGGGGGTGACACCCGATGAACTGGCCGACACGCTCGCCCAGTTCGAGATGCTCCCTTCCGAGGGTGACGGACTGGAGACCGCGCTCGACCGAACCGGCCCAATCCTCCGAAATTCCGTCGGCGTCTCCGACCCGCACTGCATCGCACACCTGCAGTGTCCACCGATGGTTCCGGCACTCGCCGCCGAAGTGCTTTTGACCGCGGCGAACCAGTCGATGGACTCGTGGGACCAGAGTCCCGCAGCGACCCACCTCGAAGAGCAGTTCGTCACCGAACTGTGTGGGCTGTTCGGCTACGACGAAGCGGAAAGCGACGGCGTCTTCACGAGCGGCGGGACACAGTCGAACTTCGTTGGCCTGCTGCTCGCACGGAATCGTATTCTACTGGAAGAGTACGGCGTCGACGTCCAACAAGCCGGGTTGCCGCCAGAAGCCCGGGACCTCCGCATCCTCTGTTCGGAAGCGGCCCACTTCACCGCCAAGCAGGCCGCCTCTCACCTCGGGTTAGGTGAAAACGCGGTCGTCACGGTCCCGACTGACAACGAGTACCGCATCTCCGTCGAGGCGTTCGACGAGGCAATTGTCGACATTCGCGCAAACGGCAATCGACCGTTTGCTATCGTCGCAACTGCCGGGACAACAGACTTCGGAAGTATCGACCCGCTGGAACCACTGGCGGAGCGTGCTCGCAAGTACGATTGTTGGTTCCACGTCGATGCCGCGTGGGGTGGTGCGCTCGCGATGAGCGACGAGCACGCCGATAAACTCGCCGGTATCGAGGCTGCGGACTCTATCGCGGTCGACTTCCACAAGATGTTCTACCAGCCCATAAGCTGTGGAGCCGTCCTCGTCCGCGACGAGTCGTCCTACGACCTCATCGACCGGAACGCGGCGTACCTGAACCCGGAACGCGACGACGAAGCCGGCGTTCCGAATCTCGTGTCGAAATCGGTACAGACGACCCGACGATTCGACGCGCTCAAACCGTTCGTCACGATGCAGACGGTCGGTCGCGAGGGGCTTGCCTCGCTGATGGAATACACCATCAATCTCGCTGACGAAGCGGTCGAGCTAATCGAGCGGGATTCGGACCTGCACGTCATCCACGAATCGGAGCTAAACGTAGTTCTCTTCCGGTACGTCCCTGAGTCCGTGCCGACAGAGATGACACGAGAGGAGTGGATAGGAAAGCTGAACGAAGCTATCCGTGATTCGCTCCTCGAAGACGGCGAAGCCGTGGTTGCACGGACAACGGTGGATGGCATCAACTGTCTGAAGCTGACGCTCCTGAATCCGCGGACGACACGCGAGGATATCCGGTCGCTCCTCCAGGCGATTACCGCTCGTGGCACCGAATTCGAAACGAACCCCGACGAAATCCGACAATGAACCCAAGAGATACCCAAGATTCCGTAGCGCCCGCAGAAGCCGCGACACTGCATAGTTTCCTCAACTGCTATCTCCGGGAAACCGGCGACTACGAGGTTATTGCCGAGGCCGACGCGCCAATCGATGCCGATACCGACGAAGTCGTCCACGCATCCCTCTCAGACCAGGGTGTGGACA
>NZ_JBZRPK010000494.1:0-5867 GCF_058382125.1 Haloferax sp. s1 | reverse complement strand
GTTCTTGGATGAGACGAGCGTCTGTGATAGAATCCATGCGGTCGGCTACCTCCAGAGCGTCCTCGACTGAGGTTCCTTCGACGCGAATATAACAGAGATAATTCCCTTCTCCGTTCAGGGTAGTCCCCTCAAGTCGACAGCGACAGCCGAGTTTCTCGGAGAAATAGACGGGAACGTTCCTCGCATCGCTGACCGTAAACTCGAGTTCGACGATTTCGTCCGAGAGGAGGAGTTCCTTACTCTGGATGGCGTTTATCGTGAACCCGATAGCGTCTCCGAGGACCTCCAGACCAGCCTGTGCCTGCTTGGAGAATGCATCTTCCCGCGTCGCGTTCACGACCAAAACGCCGTAGACACGAGCACCGTACTGGAGGGCTACTGCAGCGGTTACTTCGAGTTCATCCGCGTCGTCGGCTTCGTCTTCTATCAGATACTGTCGGACGACGTTTATCTCGCCCGTCTCGATGGCCTGCTCTACTGTGCCCTTTCCCAACTGAGACACCGACATGTTGTCGAGTGCGTCGAGGTACCCCTCCTCGATGCCTGCACCCGTCTTGACTACGACATCCTCACCGGTCACCCCCACCTCCGCAATCCAAGCGTACTCGTAGAGACTCGAAGCCGCCAGTTGCTGACAGACGCGTTCTTCTATTGTTTCACGCATCCCCGCCTCGATTAGCTCCCCGATAAGGTTCTGGACGAGTGCGTTGATACGGTTGAGCGTATCGAGTTGGTCGCGCTGGTCGCGGCACTCCGCTTCGCTCTTCTGAAGTTCTCGTTCTCGCTCGGCGCGCTCAAAGTGGGATGTGACTGTCGCAGAAAGCACCTCCGCAATCTGGACATCCGCCTCTGTGAACCCATCTGCCGATTCGGTGAACACCGAGAGTGTCCCGTGCCTTCCGAGCGGGAGGTGAAGACTCGCCTCGTCACCGGAGAAAGACTCGTTAGAGCTAGGTTGATGAACTATTGACTCACCGTTCCGATAGGCACGACCAGCGAGAGTAACCTCGAGGTCGAAGGCGGGTCGGACGTCGATTAACTGTCGGGCGGCGTCGGTGACAGCAGTCGGTTCGAGAGAGTTCGTTTCGGAGTTGAATGTACGGATACAACTGACGTCAAATCCGAGGATTCGCTCGACTGCGTTGAGGGCGGCCCAAGCGATGGCATCGCGATCCGTCGCTTGGGTCAACTCTTGACTTGCTCCGTTGAGCGCACCCAGACGGCGTTCGTACTCTTTGTGCTCGGAGACGTCTATCAGAACTCCTGTCGTTCCCTGAAAGTCTCCATCTGGCTCCGTCGGGAGTTCACTGAATCGGATTTCCAGCGGCACGATTTCACCATCTTTCGTATAGATGGGCGCTTCAACTCTCATGACGCCTCTGTCGGATTCAAGGAGTTCGTCGCGGGCGGTACGAGCGGACTCGGCGTCGACAACGGTGTATCGTTCGCCAGTCAGCAACGCTTCGTACTCGCTTCTGTCGACCTGGTCGACTTCCCCTGCGAGGAGGTGTGTCAGCGGGGTTCCGATTAGTTCGTCTTTCGTGTAGCCCGTCAACTCAGCGGTGCCTTCGTTGACAACCGTAAACCGGAACTCATCGTCGGCGGCGTAGATTCCTTCTCCGACCGCCTCGACTATTGTTCGGTACTGCTCTACTTCTCGTTGCTGCTCTCGTCGTTCGGAGACATCGCGAGCGAATACCAGCACATGCGGCTCGCCGTCAACGTAGAGGAGGGTAGCTGAGATTTCTGTCGGGAACGTCTCGCCGTCGGAAGCGCGGCAATTGAGTTCGTTAGTCCAACTGGATCCGTCCTCCAGTACTTCCTCGATAAACGCAGTAAAAGCCTCCTCGTCGGAATAGAGGTTCGACGGACTGAACGACAGGAGTTCCTCGCGCGAATAGCCAAATCGTTCACACGCCCGGGGATTACACTCTACGATTTCGTCGCTGTTCGTGTCGAAGACGAGTATCGCTTCATTGCTGTGCCTGAATACCTTCTGTGGGAATCTCCTGTTTGCTTTCGGGGGACGGCTTTCGACCACAGGAGGGGGTCGTTGGTCTTCGTGGACCCGCCAAGCACGTATGCGAAGCGTGAAAAAGCGTGTCTCGTCGTATTCGGTCGAATCAGCAGAAAAATCCACGGATATGTTGCGTCCGTCGGCGTGTACGAGTGTTATATTTGTTGTCGTGTCATCGACTCCTGTAGATGCCCGTTTGGCCTCGCGTCGAATCGTCTCAAGTGGGTCCTCGTGCTCCGGTGGGAAGAGACGGTCGACCGGTCCGCCAACCAATTCGTCCGGACCGTAGCCTAAAATCCGTTCGATTGGCTGACTAGTGAACACGACGACCCCCCCGTCGTCAATCGAAAGTATACCCTCACCCGGACTGAACACCACCTCCTGGAAGAAGGACTCGTCAAACGTGGATGCGGGTGGCATTAACTATAAATGCGTCACGATACCCCATAAACTTGGTCCGGTCTCCCAAGTAGTCTGAATGTTCGTTAAGACGTATAGTTTGGTCGAAGTACGGGCATAACGGATGACTATCTCTCAGGCCGAACCATCACCGTATCGTGGTTTCTGTAGGGTGAGCGTAGGGTATCTGACTATAGTAGCGTTTGCAAGTCATTGCACACTCAACCGACCGCTATCGTGCGATCGGCTGTGTCACCAGTTGCAAACGCTACTATAGCTGGGAGTAACAGTCCTGTTAATTGAGAGTAACGTCCTTACCACGTAGTTAGCTGAAAGTTAGTACTGTCGCGTCCATAATTAGGACATGAGACGTGTGGATGCACAGACGTACCTATCGATTTATAGGGATGAGGTATGGAATCGAAGATAAAAGCAGGTGAACTCACCGTGGTTGCATACGGGAGTTCTCGTGGATTCGATGTCGGGGGAACCGTCGATAGGTCCACGCCGAAAAGACGAAACCGCGGGTGGTCACCAGTCAATCTTCGCCGACAGTGGGGAGGACTATGAGCGAACGCCCAGACCGTATTCCCGAATGGTGTCGAGGTGAGGAGTGGTGTTCGGTTACCGCAACTGCCTCCCTGCTCGGTCGGAAATGGAAACCGGTAATCGTCGACCGACTCCTGAAAAATGGTGCCTGTGGGTTCAGCGAACTCGAGGGATTAATCAACGGTATCTCGGGGAAGGCACTCTCGAACAACCTCAAGGAACTCGAAGAGGACGAAATCGTGAACAGGTCGGTCATCAGCGAGCGACCCTACCGAGTGGAGTACGCGCTGACCGACCGGGGACGCGACCTCGAACCACTGATTGTCGCGATGCGAGAGTGGGGGTCGGCCCACTTCGGGCCGGATTCGAAAAAGGATAACCCGTAAAGGTACTCCATACCGACGCTATTTATCGCTCCGCGGGTGTTCGGCAACGTGAAATCGTATCGCTACCGACGGTCGATATCCGCTTAGAGAGCCTCGTCGCGTGCAACGGAGATGGTAGACTCTATCCACGCTCCCCGTACGTCTCCCTCGAAGATGATCAGACTTCCGTCACCAAGGTCGAGTGCCGCGAACGACTCGTATGCGTCGGGTCGGGGTTCGACGGGACATCGGTCCGGAGCGAATGTTGTGGACATACTCAATTCCCTCTCAAGTCTATGTTACCGTTGGTGACTCTTAAGTTCGTGCTAATGAATGACACACCAGCCAATCTAGAAGTGAGCAGGTGACCGTTACTTCACCGCCTGGCGTCCACGAGTGGTACCGTGCGAGCGGTAGCCGAGAGGTTCCTACGGAATCAATTCATGCCGAAATCGGCTACAGCGGATTTGCTGCAGCAGGGTCTATAGGAGCGTTCGCAAGTCACTGCACACTCGCTCGACCGCTGTCGTGCGGTCGAATGTGTCACCAGTTGCAAACGCTACTATAGTTAAGATGGCGAGGACCTCCGCCAGCAACGACATACTCCAATAAGCGAATATAATAACAAAAAAGTAATCTTTACACGTATATGGTTGTAATTGACATTTAGACGATGGCTTTTGGTAACCTCCTTTCAGTTGGGTGTGCGTGATACCTCCCAGCTAAAATTAATCGGACGACAAAACTCACTCGAAGCGCTCAGTGTCAGGCAGTAGCCGAGGCAAGAACCAACTATGAAGTGAGACCAGCCAGACCTACTCCGTGACCGTCATCTCACCCACCATACCGGCTTCCCGGTGGCCCGGGACGTCACACCAGTAGGGGAACGTCCCGGTTGACTCGGGGGTGAATACGACGGACGTAGTTTCATCCGGCTGTATCGTGTCAGTCTTGACTATGAATGTTCCCGCTTCGTCCTGCTCGGCGACCGGTCGCTCGTCTGCCGGGAACTCCCCAACGGAAAGGTTATGGGCCACTTCCCCGACGTTCTCAAAGTGGATGGTCAGTTCCTGACCAACTTTCGCCTGGAAGGCATCAGGTTCGAGGACCCACTCTGAACCCTTCACAGTTATTTCGCCGTCGAGTGCGTTTGGTGTTGGAGTTGAAGTTGGGGTCGGAGTAGCTTCTGTAGTCGGTGACGGCGTCGCAGTTGGTGACGATGTCGGCGTGTCGGTGGGAGATTCACCAGACGTATCCGCTGATGGAGCGTTACAACCGGCGAGAGCACTGAGTGTGACGCCACTCATTTTGAGAACCTTTCGTCGACTGAGTTTCATAGCGGGCATACTCACTGGTTCCAAATCGGGTTTGAAAGTATCGTACAGTACTGGAATTGGTCCACCCCCAACGTCACCCAGACACCTCCCCTTTGAACGGTGATTCAACGAGTTCTTCCTGTTCCCACATAGCGTGGATGAACGGCTGATTATTCCCGTTCGGGAGTTCGAACGCCGTCGGTACTGGGTCGAACACGGGACCATCCGCTGTCGGCCTGATTGGGAGCACCACCCCGTGGGTGTGATGGGCTCGCCCCGCAATAGTACTCTCAGTCGGGAGCGGCAACTCTTCGTCGATGGCGAGTCGGTAGTCCTGGTCTCGGACAGTCTGAGTGGTCATGAAGTGGATAACTCTAAATCCATCTTCGGTGGTTACCTCCCCGTTGACGAGTACGTCGCCAACACCCCAGAACGCCCCGTACGCGAACAGGTGCGGCATCAACGGTGAGCCCGTTCCGGTCGCTCCGTGGTGCCAAGCACCGGTCATCACTCCGCCGCCAGTTTCGTATCCCGGAATCGGTGGTTGTACGATATGGTCGAGTTGGAGTTCGTATTCGTTATCTGCTGGGTCGGTGAAGCTAGTGGTCAAGTCCGCGTCATCTGGCGTGTCTCCTACCGGCCCAGGAAGGTCATACGGCCGTCGGTCCTTGTAGGTGACCTCGAACTCGCCACTGGTTATCTGCGCATTGTCGCTGAATAGCGTTGGCTGGGTCAACTTCTCTTGGGCGACTGGGTCGTCAACCGACGCCCGCGCTTGCTCCGGTGCGGCGACCAAGGACGGAAGGTCCTGTAGCAGCTGTGGAATCGTATTACTAAGCGGGTCAGGCAGTTGTTTTGCCTGCTCGATTCGGAATTCGAGAAGGTCAGAGCCGAATCGCGGGTTATCTGGAGTGCCGAACACGGTGGGGCTGAGCCGCCGCTCACCCGGTAGCACCCAGTAAACTGTCTTCCCCGACTCCTGTCTGACTGTAACGTCTGCTCCCATCATTGTTGTTGGCTCTTCGGGTGTCGCTGTTGGTGTCGGTGTTTCTTCAGGTGTTGCCGTCGGTGTCTCTGTCGGCGTTTCGGCAGGCTGTCCACCACAGCCGGCGAGTGCACCGATGAGAAGGGTCGATGCGCCGAGAAATCGGCGTCTATTGACATCTCTATCCATACGTTGACGATTGGAACACCAACTACTGCTAGTCTGTCGGACGTGAA
>NZ_JBZRPK010000703.1:0-18615 GCF_058382125.1 Haloferax sp. s1 | reverse complement strand
TTCCCGTCGTCGTCATACGAGGGCGTCGAGACGGTGCTGTACACGAGGTCGTAGTACCACGTGTCGGGATGCGTTTCTTGTGCTTCCAAGAGCGCGTCACCACCGGGTGCGCCGAGGTCGACGGCGTTAGTTCCGTAGTTCGTGTAGAATGACGGGCTTTCGTGTCCTTCCTCGGCCTCGCCAGCGTCGAAAGCGGTCCCTTTCGGCCCCGTCGCGCTGATGCTGAGTGCTTGTGCTCCCTCGTTCGGCAGGCTGATGACGCCGCCGTCGTGCTGGAGGTCTGCGGCGTCGTTACCGGCGGAGATGACGAGCACAGTTCCCTGACTGTTCGCGTGCGTCAGGGTCTTGTTCAGCATCTTGCCGTAGAACTTCCCTTCTTCCTGCCGTGGTATCGGGTAGGCACCGATACTCAGATTCGCGGCGTCACAGCCGATTGCAGCGCTGTACACGATTGCCGCGAGGATGTCCGCGAACGACGCGCCCTCCGTCGTGGAGAAGACGCGGCAGTCGACAATCTCCGTTGCCGGTGCGGAACCGACGATACCCTCGGAATTCGCGTCGTTGCCGGCGATGATGCCCGCGACGTGCGTTCCATGGTCGCCGCCCGCGGGGACACCCGAACCGAAGTCGTCGGCCGTGAAGTTCCGAGAGAGGTCCTCGTTGACGACGGCTTCGAGGTCTGGATGGTCAGCCGCGACACCGCTGTCGATGACGGCCACACGGGTCCCGTCGCCGCGTGTCACGTCGTGTACGTCCGGGATTCGCTGGCAGTGTTTGTCCCACTGAACACCGTAACTCGGTTCGTCTACTGCACCCTGTGGGGCTGCATCGTTCACCGACGGCGTGTCCAGATGGACTTCGAGGTCGGGTGCATACGCCGAAGTGACAGACGAGAGGTCTGATTCGTCGCCTTCCACGACGGCGACGCCAGCGGGCGAGAGGTCGTGAACGAGGTCCAAACCGGCGCGTTCGAATGCTGCCGCACGCGTTCCTTTGGTGTCGACGACGAACCGGTCCGTTCGCGTGGCCGCGACGGCGGTTGAGCCAACCGCGAGACCGCCGATGAGTGAACCACTTATCTTCAGGAATGAACGTCTGCTTTGGTGACGCATACCATCGCTGGTGAACTATTGTTATATAGTTGTTGCGAAACATATCTGGTGTTGAAATAACTGTCGGCCGGAATACAACGACATACGAAGTCGACACGCTCAGGAGTGTTGGGTTCGAACTACGGATTCATATGGTAGGTGTCGAGACAGGAGTCCGTCTCGCTGGCGGTCTTGTGCTGTTGCTTGCGAACTCGTTCTTCGTCGTCTCCGAGTTCGCGATGACGCGCGTCCCGCAGTTCGACGAGTCGGAATTCGAGGGCTCTCGTGGACTCGAACTCGCGTGGAAGATGACAGAGCGTTTGGAGGTGTATCTCTCAGGATGTCAGGTTGGAATCACTATTGCCAGCGTCGGCCTCGGTGTCGTGGCAGAACCGGCTGTCGCGGCTATCTTTGATGCGGTTCTCGGTGGCGGCAGCGGGGCGGCCCACACGTCGCTTGCAGTCATCCTCTCGCTCGTGGTTATCAACCTCTCGCACGTCGTGCTCGGTGAGCAGGTGCCCACGTACCTCGGCGTCGAGCGGTCGCGAATGGTCGCGAAGTATACGGCACCCGTCCTGTACGGGTGGACGAAGCTCATGTACCCAGTCATCGTCGTCGCCGACTGGTTGGCAAAGCGGTTGTTACTTCTCGGCGGCGTCGAGATGACTCGTGCGTGGCAGGAGGCCGAGGCTGGCGACGAAGCCGCTGCGTCAGCGGGCGACGGGACTCGACTCAGTCGCGGTGAGATTCGCAGCCAGATGGGCGAAATTCTCGCACAGGGGTCGCTTCCTGAGGACCGCCGCGAAGAGGTCCTCAACGCGCTTCGAATCGGTGAGCTACCGGTTCGGGGCGTGATGGTTCCCGCCGACGAGGTGGTCGCTCTCTCGGCCAATGCGACGACCGAGGAGAACCTCGAACGGATTCGGACGAACCCACAGCACTCACGATTCCCCCTCATCGGCGACTCGCTAGACGATGTTCAGGGTGTCGTCTACGCACCGACCGTCCTTGCCACGATAGATTGCCTCCAGTCGGGCGACCGGCGCCTCGACGATGTCGCTGTGCCGCCGCTTTCGGTTTCCGCAGACCTCCCCGTCAGCGACCTCATCGACCGGTTCCAGGCGGAAAATCAAGAACTGGCGATGGTCCGCGACCCCGAGACGGACGAGGTGGTCGGACTCGTGACGGCCTCCGACGCTTTCGAGGCAATCACCGGCCAGTTGTACGACCCGCTCGACCTCGGTGCCTGAGCACTTGAGAGAAACCGGGCCTTGGTGAGCAGGTCGATTCTAATCTGGGACCGCCCACGCTTTTCTATCACCCTGCGTATCAACCCGCATGACGCCCTTCGAACGACGCACCCGCGCCTGTCAGGAGCGACTAGCGGCCGACGACACAGACGCAGTCGTCCTGTTTCCCAGTCGGAACCTGCTGTACCTCTCCGGATTCGACGAAGAACCCGCCGAGCGCCACCTACTCCTGTTTGTTCCCCGCGACGGTGAACCGGTGTTTCTCGTCCCCGACCTCTACGAGACGCAGGTCCGCGCCGAGTCGTGGGTCGCCGACGTGCGGACGTGGAGCGACGACGAGGACCCGCTCGTCGCGCTCGAATCCATCGTTTTCGACCTCGAACTCGACGATGGACGTATCCTCGTCGACGACACGATGTGGGCGCGGTTCACGCAGGACCTCCGGGCGGTCCTTCCGACTGCCGAATTCGACCTTGCGAGCGATGTTATCGCGCCGCTTCGCGTCCAGAAAGACGACGAGGAACTGGACGCGCTCCGCCGTGCTGGCACGGTCGCCGACTGCGTGGTCGACCGCATCCGCGACATGGGCGAAGACGCAATCGGGATGACGGAGACGGAACTCGCCTCCGAGATAGAGCAACTCCTCGCCGAGGAAGGCGGCGAAGGAATTCCGTTCGGTCCACTCGTTGGCTCAGGCCCGAATGGCGCGATGCCACATCACGCCCACGGTGACCGAGTCATCGAGTCTGGTGACCCCGTCATCCTCGATTTCGGCACGCGAGTGGACCACTACCCGAGCGACCAGACCCGAACCGTCGTCTTCGACGGTGAACCACCGGAAGGATTCGAAGAAGTCCACGAAATCGTCCAAGCAGCCCGTACCGCCGCCGTCGATGTCGTCGAACCCGGCGTCACCGCGGGCGATGTCGACCGTGCGGCCCGCGAGGTCATCGAGGACGCCGGTTACGGCGACCGATTCATCCACCGAACCGGCCACGGCGTCGGACTCGATGTCCACGAAGAGCCGTACATCGTCTCCGGAAGCGACCGCGAACTCGAAGTGGGGAACGTCTTCAGTATCGAACCGGGTATCTACCTCCCCGACGAGTTCGGCGTCAGAATCGAAGACCTCGTGGTCGTCACCGACGACGGTGCGGAGTTGTTGAACGACACTGACCGCGGCTGGCGGGTCTAAGAAAACAGAAGCGTTCCACAGGTCTTCTGACCTGTGGTTAGTCACACTCCGACGTTACTCGTCCGCTTCCGTGTCGTCGGACGGCGCGATGTTGCCGATGATGGTGTCGATGTCGGCGTGCTCGTAGAGCAGGTCGCGCATGCGCTGGACGGTGCGCTCGTCGCGGGTTCGGCCCGTGCTGACGACATCTTCGGCGCGGTCGGTCACGGAGAGCGTGTCACCGTTGACGAGGAGGACGGGGACGCCCTTCTGTTCGGCCTTGCCGATGACGGCGCTGACGGGTCGGTGGCCACCGGTGAGGATGATACACTTGACGCCGGGCGCTTCGAGCGCGGCACGCTGGATGTTCGCGCGGTCGCCGCCGGTGATGACCGCAGCGTCCTTCGTCCGGCGGAAGTATCGGAGTGCCGCGTCGCCGCCCATCGCACCCACGAGGAATCGCTCGACGAAGGCGTCGGTGGGGGCGTCGGTTGCGAGTTCCGCGCCGAGTTCGTTCGCGAGTTCTTCGACGGTGACGCCCGCGAGGTCCTTCTCGTTCGGGACGACGCCGAGAACTGGGACGTTGCGCGCTTCGAGGAACGGCGCAACTTCGGTTTCGAGTTCGTCGTACGCGGCATCGCTCACGCGGTTGAAGACGACGCCCGCGAGGCGGTCTGCGCCGATGTCTTCGACGGCCGCGACCACGTCGTCGAGGTCGCTCGAATGCTGGTAGTCGGCGACGAGGACGACCTCAGCGTCGAGGAGGTTTGCGACGTCGCCGTCGGTGAGGTCGACGATACCGCCGGTTCGGTAGTTCCCACCGCCTTCGACGAGCATCAGGTCCTTTCCGGCCGAGATGTCATCGAAGTGGTGAGTGATGACCTCGGAGAGTTCGTCCGTGTTCTCTTTGCCGCGGATGGCTCCCTGAATGAACGTCGGGGAGTAGACCACGGGTTCGAGCTGGTGCATCTCCGCGTCCACGTCGAGCAGTTCGCGTGCGAGCATCGGGTCCTCGTCGAGGGTCTTTCCGGTGCTGGACTGTAGGCGCGTGCCCTTCGGCTTCATGTAGCCGACATCCAGTCCGCGTTCCTTGGCGAGGAGGCCGAGTGCGAGCGTGATTGCGGTCTTCCCGGTGCTTTCTCCGGTCGAGGTGACGAGTACCGTGTTCATTATTGAGTGGTTGGTGTCTGAAGTGTTTAAAGTTCGTCCGGGTCGACGGTGAGTCGAACGTCGACAGCCTTGACGCCGTCGGGGAGTGCAACGAGCGGGTTGATGTCGAGTTCGAGGATGGCCGGGAAGTCGGTGACGAGTTGCGAGAGTCGCTGAATGGTTTCGGTGATGCCGGCGATGTCGACCGTCTCGTTACCACGAGCGCCGCGGAGCATCGGTGCGGCGTCGATTTCCTTCGTCATGTCCGCGGCTTCCGACTCGGAGACGGGTGCAACGCGGAACGTCGTGTCTTCGAGAATCTCGACGAAGATGCCGCCGAGACCGAACATCATGAGCGGACCGAACTGCGGGTCGCGGTTCATACCGACGATGGTCTCGACGCCGTTGTCGAGGTCGACCATCTCTTGGACTTGCACGCCGAGGATATTGGCGTCAGGCTGGTAGTTCTTCGCTCGGGTGATGAGGTCCTCGTAAGCGTCGTAGACGTCCTCGTTTTCGACGCCGACTTTGACGCCGCCGATGTCGGACTTGTGGAGGATGTCGGGACTGACGATTTTCATCACGACGTCGCCGTCGATGTCTTCGGCGACTTCCAGCGCTTCGGCTGGGTCGTCGATGATAGCTCCCTGCGGCGTCTCGATGCCGTACGCATCGAGCAGTTCCATCGCTTCGACGCCGAGGCGCGTCTCGTCGCGCTCTTTGACGCTTTCGAGAATCTCTCGGGCGCGCTCGCGGTCCACGTCGAACTCGGTGGGCGCGTCGTACTCGCGCTGACGGATGTCGGCGTACTGCGCGAGGGCTTCGAGACCGTCGACAGCGCGCGAGGGGTCGAAGTAGTTCGGGATTCCGGCGTCTTTCATCACGTCGGAGGCGGCGTCGACACGCTCGCCACCCATGAAACAGGCCGCGATTGGCTTGTCGTGTTTCTCTTGGAGTTCGACGGTGTCCGCGGCGAGTTGGTTGTAGTCGAGAACTGCTGTCGGGGCTGTGAGGACGATGGCGCTCCCGACGTTCTCGTCGGCGAGGGCCACGTCGAGAGCCTCCTTGAAGCGTGCGTTGTCCGCGTCGCCGACGATGTCGACGGGGTTGTAGATGTTCCCTTCTGCGGGAAGCGCTTCGGAGAACTTCTCCAGCGTCTCGTCGGTGAAGTCAGCCATTTCGAGGTCCGACTCGCCGATGGCGTCGGTAGACATGACGCCGGGGCCGCCAGCGTTCGTGATGACGGCTACGTCCTTGTTCTCGGGAAGCGGCTGGTCGCCGAGCACGCGGGCGGTGTCGAAGAGGTGCTGGACGGAGTCAGCACGGATGACACCTGCTTGTTCGAGACCGGCCTGGTACGCCGCGTCGGAGCCAGCGATAGTGCCGGTGTGCGAGGAGGCAGCCTGTGCACCGGCGTCGGTCTTGCCGGACTTCACGAGCACGATAGGCGTGTCCTTCGTGACGTCGCGGGCGGAGTCGATGAACTCGCGGCCCGCGCTGATGCCTTCGAGGTAGCCGATGATGACCTCGGTGTCGGGGTCGTCGTTCCACGCCTCGATGAAGTCGGCCTCGTCGAGGACGGCCTTGTTGCCCAGCGAAACGATGTCCTTGAAGCCGATGTCCTCGTCGTTGGCCCAGTCGATGACGGCCGTGATGAACGCTCCTGACTGGCTCATGAAGGACATGTTGCCGTCGAGGGCCATGTCGGGGCCGAACGTCGCGTTCATGCCCACGTCGGTGTTCATGACGCCCAGACTGTTCGGGCCGACGACGTTCAGGTCGTACTCTTCGGCGATATCGCGGAGTTCTTGCTCGCGGGCGGCACCTTCGCTGCCCGTCTCGCCGAAGCCAGCGGTGATGACGACCACGTTCTTGATGCCTGCCTGGCCTGCGGACTTCATCGCCGGGAGGACGACCTTCGGGGGGACGACGATGATTGCGACGTCAGCGTTCGTCTCGCCGATGTCTCCGTAACACTGCAGGCCGAACAGTTCGTCGTACTTGGGGTTGACTGGGACGACCTCACCGTCGAAGTCCTCGATGAGGTTGTCCATAATCGCCCGGCCAATAGCCCCTTCACGCTCGGTCGCACCGACTACTGCAATTCGGTTCGGCGCGAACAATTCGGATAGCTCTCCCATTACCAGTTGATTCCGGGCATTGACTGATAAACTCGGTGGTGTGGGCCGTCTCACGGCCTTTGGTGGCATGCTACAGTCGCGCAATTAATTGCTATGAATCATGATTTATCCACCCAATTCTGAATTGAACATTTCAAGCAGATAGCTTCGAAATACCAGTGTAGATAGGACAAATACATATAGTAACGCCCTGAAAATAACGGCACATATTATTCTCGTCAGATACTGACTGTTTCCTTCATTACGAGCAGGCATATATTCGACTCCGAAACGAGGTGTGGCAACGATACAGAATCTATCGTACAGAAATCAGCGCTTCTAACCAACGCCCGCACGCTCCCTGCGATACTCCGTCAGCCAACCGCTGAGCAGGTATCTGAAACACCATCAAATACCGGCATATATCAGATTCAATAAGGAATATGTCTCGGGAGACTTTTTGGCGCGACGAAACTATGAGAGGCTTCTTGAGCCGGTTCTCTGATTTCGGCCAGCCTAAATTTATCTAAAATATGATAATACTTATCGGCACCGAGTCACTACATTCGATATGGAGCAATTCGCCGCCCTCGCGTTCGTTTTTGTCGCGGGGCTTATCACGGCCATCGCAACCGGTATCGGCGCGATTCCGTTCTTCTTCGTGTCGGACGTGAGCGACCGCTGGAACGTGGCGCTCTGGGGTATCGCCTCGGGCATCATGGTGTCCGCATCGCTGTTCGGTCTCATCTTCGAGGGTCTCGCCAACGGGACGCCGATGCAACTCGGTGTCGGCCTTCTCGCGGGCGTCGTACTCGTTCTCGCCGCACACCACATTATCGAGGGTGCGGAGGTCAACCCGAAAAACTACGAAGAGGCGGACTTCCGAAAACTCGCGTTGATTCTCGGCATCCTCACCGTCCACAGTTTCCCAGAGGGCGTCGCCGTCGGCGTCTCCTTTGCCGACCTCGGTCTGGAAGGTGGGTTCCAACTTCTGGGCTTTGCAGTCCCGCTACTGGCGGTGTTCATGACCGTCGCCATCTCGATTCACAACATCCCCGAGGGGCTTGCTATCTCCATCCCGCTTCGGACGATGGACGTGCCCAACTGGAAACTCGTGTGGTGGGCGATTTTCTCCAGCCTGCCGCAACCCCTCGGCGCGGTCATCGCGTTCTACTTCGTGCGCATCGCCCGCGAGTTCCTCCCGTTTGGCTTCGGGTTCGCGGCGGGGGCGATGGTGTTCCTCGTCCTCACGGAGTTCATCCCCGAAGCGCTGGAACTCGGCGAACGTCTCCCACGCGGCGGGAAGGTCGAACTGCTCGGTGGACTCGCTGCCGGGTTCGTCATCATGATTCCGCTGGCGTTCATCTAAGTACGGCACCCAGAAGAGCAGACGGTGCCGTCGCTTTCGACAGAAAAATACGAAGAATCGTTCGACCGGTGACGCGACTTAGTGTGAGTGGCCGAGCGCGTCGGAGAGTGGGACGCCGAAGCGCTCTTCGAACAGCTCTTCCATCTTCTCGTTGATTTCGGCGATGTCAGCGGGCGCGCCGCCTTCGCTGTGATGTGCGACGACGTGGGCCTGCTGTGCGAACGCCTGTACGACGACGTCGGCGACGACGTCCGTCGGTTCCTCGCCCTGCTCCGAGAAGATATCGACGAGACCCGCGGGGAGTGCAACGTCTTCTGTGTCACCGTTCGGTCCTTCGATGGTGTATGTCTCAGTTTCGACCATGCCCCCACGTGGGTTCGGCGCGGGTTAAGGCTTGAGTTTGCGGGCGTCGACAGTACCCTGCCGGAGGCCACTCGAAGACGGTCGCCGACGCTCCGTCAGTCGGTTTGCGGAATGGCCAGCGTGCCCGCCACGAAGAACACAACCGAAAGCCCCGCGAGGATTGCGAGATTCATCGCCCAGTCGCCACCCGTGTAGGTAAGCGCCCTGACGCCGCGGGCGAAGAACGTCAGCGGCGAGAGGTTCAGCGCCGGCACGAACCACGCCGGCAGCAGGTCGGGCGTCACGAACGTCTCCGAGAGGAACAAAAGCGGGAGCGCGATGGCGTTGCTCGCGGCGATGACACCGTCTTGCGAGTCGGCGACGCTGCCGATGATGGCACCGAGGCCGCAGAACAGCGTCACCCCGAGTGCGACGAAGGGGACGACTGCCAGCGTCGGTGCCGACAGCGGAATCGACGCGCCGGTCACGAGCACCGATAGCCCGAGGAGCAACAGCGCCGCGAGACCGATGACGACGACGTTCACGAGCGAGTGCGCCAACAGCCATTCCGCCCGGGAAAGCGGCGTCGTCGCCAACTTCTCGAAGCGGTTGCCCTCGCGATGCCGAGCGATGGTGCTACCGACCCGCGAGAGCGGGGTGAAGAGCACGACGACGGCGAGGTAGCCGGCGATGTAGTACTCCTTCGGTTCGGCGAAGAGACCGCCGCCCGTCGGCTGCGTCTGGACGAGTGCCCCGAAGATGACGACGATAATCGCGGGGAAGAAGAACGTGAAGAAGACCGCCGTCCGGCGACGGAGGAACGAGTGCCACGAGGCGACGAACTCCGAGCGGACGCGCGCGAGCGAACTCATTGTTCACCTCCGATGGCTGCGGCCGCCGCAGGACGTGCCGCCTCGAACTGCTCGCCCGTAAGTGAGAGGTACACTTCTTCGAGACCCGGTTGCTTCCACACGAGCGATTCGTAGACGACGCCAGCATCGTCGAAGGCGGCGACCGCATCACCGATTTCACGCGGCCCGACGCCGTAGACGGTGACGCCGTCTTCGGTCATCTCGGTTCGGAGTGCCGGTGAGAGCGTCACGGAATCGAGGTCCGTGCCGCCCGCGGTCCGCACGACGAGTCGGCTTTCGCCGCCGTACTCGGAGACGAGTTGGTCGGGTCGACCGACCGTGACGAGTTCTCCTTCGTTGAGTAGCCCCACGCGGTCGGCGAGTTGCTCGACTTCCTCCATCGAGTGACTCGTGAGAAACACCGTGGTTCCGCTGTTTGCGAGGTCTTCGACGAGCGCCCAGAGCGACCGGCGACCGGCGGGGTCGATACCCGTCGTGGGTTCGTCGAGAAAGAGTACGTCGGGGTCGTTTACGAGCGTCAGTGCGATACAGGCCCGGCGCTGCTGGCCGCCCGAGAGGTTTTCGTACCACGTATCGGCGGCGTCGGCGAGACCAACTTCGTCGAGTACTGCGTCGGGATTTCGTGCATCGTCGTAGAGACCGGCGTAGTAGGCAACGAGTTCGCGGGCGGTCAGTCGCCCCGCGGGCGTGAAGTCCTGCGGGAGCAACCCGAGACGCTGGCGGTCGACGGCAGTCGGGTCGCCTCCGAGGATGGAAGCCGACCCGGAATCGACCGTCGTCGTGCCCGTGAGGGCGCGAACCAGCGTCGTCTTCCCCGCGCCGTTCGGACCGATGAGGCCGAAAACCTCCCCTTCGGCGACTGACAGGGAGACGCCCGAAAGCGCCTCCACGTCGCCGTAGGATTTCCTGAGGTCGTCGGCGACGAGTACCTCGTCCATGTCCTATCCGACGGACCGGTCGGGTGGTAAGGGATTCGGAATCGACACCCGATTCGAGAGATACGGTGAAGGCTCGTTGCCACGACCCCGCTCGCCGCCGGACTCGGAGTAAACCTTACTCTTGTAGCAGTGGTATCAAATTGCATGCTTGGGTCCCGACGCGACTTCCTCGCCGCAACCGGCGTCACGCTCCTTGGTGGACTCGCCGGGTGTGCTGGCGCACCCATCGATGGCAGCGACGGAGGCGGTGGCTCCGGCGGTAACGACACGACGACAACAGTCCCGCCGGACGGAACAACCACAACCGACTCGCAGGACCGACCCGACGACTCGGATTCGCTGTCGGGTCTCGAAGTCGGCTACGAGACGCTCGCCGGTGGCTTCACCTCGCCCGTCGATGTCGCCATTCCCGAGGCGTTCGACGGGACGAAGCGGTTCGTCGTCGACCAACCCGGCCGTATCTGGTTGCACGACGAATCCGGACTCCGGAGTAACCCCTATCTCGACATCACGGACCGCGTCGTCGACGTGGGTGGCTACGACGAACGCGGCCTTCTCGGGCTTGCGTTTCATCCCGAATTCGGGGACAACGGGCGGCTCTATCTCCGATACAGCGCACCGTCTCGGTCCGGAACGCCCTCGAACTACAGCCACACTTTCGTCCTGAGTGAACTGACGGTCGACCCCGAAGCGACGACCGTCTCGGCCGACTCCGAGCGAACCCTGCTCGAAATTCCCGAACCGCAGTCGAACCACAACGCCGGCGCTATCGTGTTCGGTCCCGACGGCTACCTCTACGTCGCTGTCGGCGACGGCGGCGGCGCAAACGACGAGGGCCGCGGCCACGTGAACGACTGGTACGGAGCAGTCACCGGCGGAAACGGACAGGACGTGACGACGAATCTCCTCGGGAGTATCCTCCGCATCGACGTGGACTCCGAAGGCGGCGTTTCAGGGAACGACGACCGACCATACGGCATCCCCGAAGACAACCCGCTCGTCGGGCGCGACGGACTGGACGAACAGTACGCGTGGGGGCTTCGGAACCCGTGGCGACTGTCGTTCGACGGCGAGGACTGCTACGTCGCCGACGTGGGACAGAACGCGTGGGAGGAAGTGAACCTCCTCCAGAAGGGCGGGAACTACGGTTGGAACGTCCGAGAGGGAGCACACTGCTTCCGGGCGGACGATTGTCCGACAGAGACGCCCGGTGGGGACCCGCTTTTCGACCCCGTTCTCGAATATCCACACGGTGGGGACGGTCCCTCGGGCATCGCCGTCATCGGCGGCTACGTCTACCGCGGCGACGAGATTCCGGCACTCTCGGACGTGTACGTCTTCGCCGACTGGCAGGCACAGGGGCGTCTATTCGCCGCCCGCCCGCAGAAGTCGCGTCCGTGGAATATCACCGAAATCCCCATCGCAGAGCGCGACGACGGGGGCAAGTACGTGCTCGCGTTCGGCCGCGACCCGGCGGGGGAACTCTACGTCTGTACCAGCGTCAACAGGCGAGTTAGCGGCGCTTCGGGTACGCTTAACCGACTGACGAGTGCTTGACACCAGCACCCTCGGCAGATTCAGGCGTCACCGTTGACGTTGACTCGGCGACCCGTCGTCGCTGATTCGTAGGCCGCTTCGGTCAGCGCCGTGACCTGTAGTGCATCCTCGGGTGGGGTGAGGAGGTCGCCCTCGTCGCGAGCAGCATCGACGAAGTTGCGGAGTTTCTTCCGCGCCAACGCCTCGAACTCGGGAACCGGTGGGCTTGCGCGGTAGGTCACATCGCCCTCCGCCACTTCGATGGTTTCGCCGTCGAACGTGACCATCCCTTCAGTACCGATAACTCGGAACCATTCTCCGGGGTCCGGGACGCTCGACCCGTCGCCCGAGACAGCCACACTGGCCGTGAGTCGGTCTCCGTCTCTGTCGAGGACGACCGCGAGCGCGGAGTTCACGTCCACGTCGTAGCCGCGGTGGTCGACTGCGGCCGCGACCGTGACGGGTTTCGAACGCGTCACCCAGAGCATCGCATCGAGAAGGTGCGACCCCGAATCGTACAGTTGACCGCCGCCCGAACGCGCGGGGTCGCCGCGCCACTCGTCTTTCGTCCACTCTATCCACTCCTGTTCGAGGTGACAGACGACCATGTGCGGGTCGCCGATGCGGCCGGAGTCGATGATGCGACGCAGTTCGTGGAATCGCGGGTCTAAGTGTCGTTGGTACCCGACCGCGAGGATGAGACCTTCCTCTTCGGCGCGGTCGATGAGTGCGCGTGCGCCGCCGAGGTCGGTTACCATCGGCTTTTCGACGTGAACGTGCAGTCCCGTTTCCAGTGCCGCGAGTGCTTGGTTAAAATGCTCCGCGTGCGGCGACGCGATGGCCACGGCGTCGAGGAACTCGCCGTCGAGCAACGCCTCGACGGATTCGTATGTCGTGGCGTCGAACCCGTCTTCGAAGCGCTCGCGGGCGTCGTCGTCCGGGTCGACACCGGCAACGACGCTCACACCGTCTAACTCGTCGAGGAGGCGGCATTCGATGGTCCCGAGCGTGCCGAGTCCAATACCTGCGACTCTGAACATGGGTTATATGTCGTGGGGAAACCGGAAAAGCGTGCGGACGAGTCACAAATGTTAAATTTGGGTCATGTATGGGACCACTATGGACGGCGCTATCCTCCAGCGGTTTGCTATCACGCTCGCCGTGTTCGGTGCTGTGTTGTTCTTTGCGGACTCCGTGATTGGAATTCTGTTCGTCGCTTTCGCGGTCGTGCTCGCAGTAATCCCGGTTTTTGAGGAAATTCGCGACCACTCCGAACCACACCTCCCCGAACGACGCAACACCGAAGACCAGAGCTGAACACCTCGCCGCAACTCGGACGCTTTAGTCAGCAGCCACCGTCGTATCAAGTATGAGCCTCGATTACCGACGACTCGGGTCGACCGGCACCCGGGTTTCCGAACTCTGTTTCGGCACGTGGCGATTCGGCCGGCGAACAGGCGGCATCTTAGAAACCGACGAGGAGGAGGCCCACGAACTTCTCGACACGTTCGAGGAACTCGGCGGCAACTTCATCGACACCGCCAACGTCTATGGCGACCCGAACGGCACTTCCGAGAAGTATATCGGCAACTGGCTGGCCGACCGCGACCGCGAGAACTACGTCATCGCCTCGAAGGTGTACTTCCCCTTCGACGAGGACAACCCGAAC
Source organism: Haloferax sp. s1 (assembly GCF_058382125.1). NCBI lineage: Archaea > Methanobacteriati > Methanobacteriota > Halobacteria > Halobacteriales > Haloferacaceae > Haloferax > Haloferax sp. s1. The sequence goes on along the minus strand of NZ_JBZRPK010000703.1, from coordinate 5,105 downwards.
GGCCGCGGTCTTTCGCGGACGCACATCCGCAACCAAATCGAAGGGACACTCGACCGCCTCGGGACGGACTATCTCGACCTCTACTACATCCACCGCTGGGACGAGGAAACGCCAATCGAAGAGACGCTGCAGACGCTGAACGCACTCGTCGAAGAGGGGACGGTGAACTACCTCGGTGCGTCGACGATGGCGGCGTGGCAACTCACGAAGGCGCTCTGGAAGTCTGATGTGGAAGACTACACCCGCTTCGACGTGACCCAACCGCTGTTCCACGCGGGCTACTACGAGGACGTAAAAGACTATCTCGACGTGTGCGGCGACCAAGACTTGGCCGTCTGTCCCTACTCGCCGCTTGCGGGTGGCTTCCTCACCGGGAAATACGAGCGCGCCGACCCGGACGACCCCTCAAAGTACGTCGCGCCCGACGGCGCTCGCGGCTCGTTCGACGAACGATTCGAGCGGTTCTACGTCTCCGAGCGCGGGTGGCACGTCCTCGACGAAATTCGCGCCGTCTCCAACGAGGTCAACGCCAGTCCCGCACAGGTCGCGCTCCGCTGGTTGATGGACTACCCGGATGCGACCGTCGTCCCCATCGTCGGCGCGCGGACACCCGACCAACTCCGCGAGAACGTCGGTGCCGCGGCTGTCGACCTCACATCCGACCAGTGGGAGCGAATTATGAACGCCCGCTACGACGAGGAAGGCAAGCGCTGGGGGCACTGAGCGGCCGTACAACCCCTTACTTCCCGCCTCACGCGATACCGAGGTCTCTGAGGAAGTCGCCGATGACGTGGGCGTAGAGGACGACTGCGACGAATGCGGCGAGCGACCCCGTTCCTGAAAGCGCGAGTCCACCGACCGCGATGCCGCCGATGAGGTGGTGACTCAGGAGTCGCTTGCGGTTAAAATCGGGGCCGAAGTCGTCGAAGACCTTCTCCTGTTCGAGGATACCGACTCGGGGGTTCGTCACGGCGAGTCTGAGATTGTGCCAGTCGCCGCGTTCGACGCGCGCGATAACGAAGTGGTCGAGGTCGATGAAGACGCTTATCAGCACCGCGACGGCGACAAGGAGCGCCACGCTACCCGGTGGATGCAGGGCGACCGCTGCGGCCGCACCGACGACTCCACCGACGACGGCGTGTTCGAGCGATTTCACAGTTCACGTGAGGCCACAGTTGGGTGACTTCACGGAGAGACGTGCGACCGGACCCGCCGGAGCACGAGGTCCGGGTCGTACTCGTCTTCGGACTTATCCCAGACGCGTTCGCCATCGACGGTAACTCTGAGGACACCGTTTTCTCCAGTCACGAGTGCGTCGCGGTCCAGTCGCTGGCCGAACTGCTGCAGTAGGTTGTGTTGCATCTCTTCGGCGCGGTCGAGAAGTCCGCACGGGACACAGTACTCGATTTCTACCTCGGTCATATCTCGTTCTACACGGTGGACAGGGAAAAACGAGACGGCGGAACATACAGACCGTGGGTGGTGGAAGGTGGTGTCCCCGAAGCCGACTACCGACCGAATCCGGGTCGCCACCGGAGCAAGACGACGGTCACGAGGAACACGAGCGTCGAGAGGTCGTACGAGAGCGTCGTCACGGTCGCCGCGATGGCGGTCCCGCTCCCGAAAACGCTCGTGACGAGTGAGGCGAGGAGTGGCCACGAACACGAGACACACGAGAACAGACCGACGATTCCCGAGACGGCAGCACCCGCTGCCTCGACGACCGTGTCGTAGACGAGGAACGCGAGCGCAGCGTAGCCGACGACGCGCGCCGGCATGAGGATGAGGTTGAACAGGTCGCCGCCGTAGATGAGTGCCGGTCCCCATCCCGGCGGGAGGAACGAGACGCGAACGCCGTTGCTGCCGCCGGGAACCGGACCGGTGACGAGACCACCGGCGACGGCCAAGAGCACGAAGTAGCCGATGGCGATGGCGGCCGCCTTGCGCTTGGTCGCTGTCGATGCGGGTGCGACATCGATGTCGAACAGCACCCAGAGACCGACGGCAACCCACAGGACGCCGTACAGTGCGTATCGCGGTGCGCCGACGGTCGCCTCGGTGGCAAGCAGGTAGACGAACGTCAGAATCAGCGTCGTGTTCACGGCGAACGCGGCTTTGAGCAGGCTCGCTCGCGTCGGGCGCGGAAGTGCGGATGCAGTGGCCATGATGTGTTCGAACTGTTGTTTGTAGACGGTGGTCTCAGAGCGCGAGAGTGTCGACAACGATGGCGAGGAGTAACATTCCGAGGTACGCGTTGGAGGCGTGGAACGCTCGGAACGCCGCCGTGTCGTTTCGTTCGTAGTGCAGGCGCACGACGAAGTAGAGGAACGCGCCGCCGAAGACGATGCTCGTCACGAGATAGACGACGCCGAGTGCGTCCATCACGGCGAGTCCGGCGGCGGCGATGAGCGTCGCGCCGAGCCACCAGAGGATGTGCTTTCGCGTCTCAGTTTCACCGCGGACGACCGGCATCATCGGGAAGCCGCCGCGGGCGTAGTCGTCCTTGTAGGCCAGCGCGAGGTTGTAGAAGTGCGCGGGCGTCCACAGGAAGATGACGACAGCGAGGACGATTCCACCCATCCCGACTTCGCCGGTGACGGCAACCCAGCCGATGAGTGCCGGAAGCGCACCTGCCGCGCCGCCGATAACCGTGTTCTGTACCGTGTTCGGCTTCAGGATGAGCGTGTAGACCACGCTGTAGAACGCGATTGCGACGAGACCGAGAACGGCTGCCAGCCAGTTCACGGACGCGAAGAGCGCAACCGAGGTGGCGGCGAGGGCGACCCCGAACGCGATGGCGTTGCGGACGGGGACGAGGTCGACCGCGAGCGGTCGGTCACTGGTGCGTTGCATCCGGCGGTCCACGTCGCGTTCGAGGACGTGGTTGAACGTGCCGGAGGCACCGATAGAGAGAACGCCGCCGCCGAGCGTGGCCACGATAACCTGTGGCGTCAGTCCCGGAGAGACGGTTCCCGCGAGCGTCATCGCCGCCGAGGCGACGAGACAAAGGAGCCACATCAGGCGGGGTTTCATCAACCGGAAGTACGCCCCTGCGGTCGCTTTTGCTCGTTCGACGGGGTCGGTCGGAATCGGCGGTCGTTCACCGTCGTCGGCCGGTTGCTCGTCCATCTCGGGGACCCCGACAGGCTCGTCGTCGGGGTCGCCGGTCACTTCTTCGAGCGTCCACGCGAGAGCGACGACGAGTCCACCGAAGATTGCCATCCCAATGAGGAGGTGGACCGTCGAGAGTGTCGCTCCGGTGCTGGTGGTTGCGACGACCGCACCCATTCCCGCTTGTACCGGATAGAGTGCAGCCGATGCGGTCACCGTTGCTCTGACCCGCCTAGACGTATTGCTTCGCCACGCGGAAACGAGCGTTGCGAGCGTGAGTAATCCGACGAGCACTGCCGCAGTACGGTGGCCGAATGCGACCCACCCGTCCATCGTCGTGGGGAGTGAGAACCCGTCACCGCACGCGGGCCACGCGGCACACGCGGCAGTCGCGTCAGTAAGCGCCGTCGTCGCGCCGACGATGAGCAGGAGATAAACGCCCATCGCCGTCGCGGCAAGCAGGCCATGAAATGTGTTCGAATCGCGCGTCGTGGCCACGAAATTCACCTACGCCCGAATTCGGTCGTCCCGTATTTAGGAGCCCCGCTTTTGGCCCCTCCACACCCGCGAGACTACCCATAGTATGCAGGGGTTGCCTACAAAAACGGCGGGCCAAGAGTCGGTACGCATTTATGCGGTTGTTCCTAATTCTCGCTCAGCATGAGAAAGACGCGTTTCGCGCTCGCGTCCCTGCTCTCGGCGGTCGTGATGGCACTCGTTGCCACCCCCGCCGCTGCGCAGGCGTCTGCCTCGTCGGAGCTTATCAATCAGCTGAACGGGAAGCTGCTGTACGTTGCAATCCCGATTACCGTGTTGGTGGAGGTCATCCTCCTCTACACGGTCATCAAGTTCCGTAAGAGCGAGCGCGCACTGCCGACCAAGGAGAACCGCCGACTCGAAATTACGTGGACCATCGCAACCGCGATTATCCTCCTGTTCGTCGGCGTCGCCTCCTACGGCGTGCTGGCTAACGAGAACATCACCCACCAGGGCAACGACATTGCCATGGACGAGGAGCCGGTCGTCGTCCACGCAGAAGCCTTCCAGTGGGGCTGGAACATGTACTACCCCGAAGAGGGCAACTTCACTACGGGTAACAAAATTGTCATTCCGGCCAACAGACCGGTCTACTTCAAGGTGACTTCAACGGACGTGATACATGGATTCCACGTCCCTGAACTCGGCCTCAAGCAGGACGCGATGCCCACGTCGACGAACACCATCAAGACCGTCGCGTACGAGGAAGGGACCTACCAGGGTTACTGTACCGAGTACTGCGGTGTCGCACACTCCCAGATGTACTTCACCGTCGAAGTGAAGTCGCCGGGTGACTACCAGACGTGGCTGCAAGAGCAGAAGTCGTCGAACAGCGGTTCTTCGGAGTCGACTTCGAACAACTCCACGACGACCAACGAAACCACGAGTAACGCTACTGCGGCCAACGCGACCGCGACCAACTCCACGCAGTAACACACTCGTTCCTCTCTTCGGACCTCATCTTCGGGAGTGGCAACGCCCGTCGCGTTTTGACACTCCAGTAAAATCGACTCGTTGACCGCAGCGTCAGCAGCGTCGTTCGACGATACGGTCGATGATACGCCCCGACGAGAGCAGTTCATCGTCGTACTCGGGTTCCCGCGGCGTCGCACGGGTGACTTCGCAGTCGATTTCGCGGGCTTCGAGAGCGGCCCTGATACCCTCTTCGTCGTGGTGCTGGTCGTATCCGAGGACGATAACGTCGGGGGCAATCCGTTCGATGGGGACGAAGATGTCGTCGGGGTGGCCGAGGTGTGCTTCGTCGACCACGTCGAGTGCGGCGACCATGTCGCACCGCTGGCGGTCGTCGAGTATCGGTTTCGGCTTGTGTGTCACGTTCTCGCCGCGCGCGATGATAACGTGGAGTTCGGCTCCCATCGCCGCCGCGGCCGACCGGTAATGGGCGTGCCCGGGGTGGAGAATATCGAAGGTCCCCTGCGCGATGACTCGTCTCATTT
>NZ_JBZRPK010000495.1:0-5902 GCF_058382125.1 Haloferax sp. s1 | reverse complement strand
ATTGTCTCACCACGCTCAAGGTAGAGATAGTGAACGAACTCCACCGGAGACGGCGACCGCGTCTCCTTGTCAGTGAGAGTGTATTCCGTACCGTTGACCGCGACCGTCCGACCGCGTTCTACCTCGATAGGCCGGAGTCTGGTATCAAGTGTGGTCGCCACGAGTTCGCTTTTTTGAACACCTCAGGGCCGACCTTCTCTTTCGGGGTACCGAGACGCTGAGAGACGAATATCTTGAGCCGGTCGCGCTCCTCGGGAGTTACCGAGTGGTAGTTCTTGACCGAGGAGTATTCGAGTGCGGCTTGATACAGCGGCTTGAACGCCGCACGTCGGAGGTAATCGCGTTCGTCCCCGCTGTTGACTGTGAGAGTTCTACTTCCACGTCCCACTCGTAGTCCGTCCCACGCGCGTGGTTGTAGAACTTGAACAGCCGCTTAATGTCCTTCGCGTGGTGGAGAACCGTCGAGTCAATCACCTCCTCCGACTGGTTCAGCACACGAATGAACTTGTCTGCGTGTTCGGACGTAAACTTCGTGGTGTACTGGTCTTCGTGTCGCCACAGCCAGCGGAACGCAGTTTCGAGTTTGTAGTGCGTGGATTCAAGCGTCGAGTCTGCCAGTCCCTCGCGCTTCTCGGGATGTTTCCCGTAATGAGCCAGCCACGACAGGAGTTCGTGCTTGAAGTCGCGGTGGTCGTCCACCATATTCATCCCGAATCCGCCGAGGTTTTCCTCGGAACGTCGGCTCACGAGTGGGTAGGTGAACTCGTAGTCCTCGGGCGCGGGCGGTATCTCTCCGCTCATCGCGTCCCCACCGCCGAGGTTGTCAAGTGGGTCGGACGGGTTCATTGACCGATCTCCAAACTCGAATCGCTGTACTGTGTGGTGGTTGTCGTTATGGTGTCTTGACAACTATACGAATCGCAAGACGGCGTCGGGGTGCCCGTGTAGTAAAAGGGCGCGTTCTTGAGTACCATTGGTTTCTCTCATAAGAACAGTGTAAAATGGGGAGAGAAACCGTGTAACCCCACTAAGCCTAGGCCGGGATTTGAACCCGGGCTCTCGTCCTTACCAAGAACGAAACGTAACGTGAAATAAAGGTATGTAGTGAAAGCAGAAACCAGTCAATTGGGACTCTTTCGCCACGAATACAGATTAATTATATTATAGATCGCGTTTCATGTCGTCCATGATCGCGCCGAAAAGGGAGATTTCCCTCGCATCGAGGACGAGTTCAACCACGGTTAGTCCGGTCTGCTCCTCGTGACCGACGTAGAGAACCAGAGGATCGACAGCGGTCGATGTCAGGCAATTAGACGACAATGACGTCGTCGTCAGAATCGTTCTCGCAGAGGAGGCTCGCAAAACAGGCAGAGACTCCGTGTATTTTTTTACGTCAACGAATAGCTGGCTGCAATTGGTGTGACATTTCCTTTATCGTTGCAACTGGCGCTTAGAGAGGGGGATGCGTCCAGTGTACTCAACTGAACATCTCTGCCATCTACACTCCAAAAATTTCTCCATTAGGCGATGTTGTGGCGAACTCTACCTAATCAGACGAGAACTGCGGCAACCGTGTCATCTTCGTCTCCACCGACTTAGGGAAGTATTCCCGAAGAGTTGCGTCCATCTCTGGGCTAGGATAATAGAACGATACAGGAGGAACGAATTCTTCGAACAGCTCAACCGGCGTGATCGGCTCTTGAAGACGGTGAACCGAATCAATCTCAATGGCGTACCCAGTCTCGGCACCTTCGTAGTAGTCCATGAACCGTTCTCGTTCCTTAATGCCCGACTGGTCACCAAATAGCTCCCACAGCTCGTCTGGCGATGCTTCGATAATTCGCTTGTGAGTGAAGCCCCCGATTATCTGCATCACAGGCGAGGAAGCGTAGAGATAGATAAAATCGACAGAGTCCGCGTCGCTGAATGTAGTGCGGCGGAACTCGTATTGTTTCTCACCAGCCAGAATCTTCTCTCCGAATTCTGGCTTAATCGAGAGCAAAGCGTTCATCAATGCCTCCTTTTGTCCTTATATACTTATACTCTTCTTCACCGATTGACTGAATCGTCTGTGGTGCCCACGAAAGTACATCATCCTTCATTAAGTTCTCCAGTGAGAGGGGGTTCTGTAAGTCGAAATGCCACGAGAACCGAATCACAGTTGTCGGTTTTTCTGCCATCTCCTTGATTTCCCGCTCGGAGAACACAGACCGCTTCCCGACGAACTTCTGAATAGCGTCCGTGTCAGTGGTACGAGAGAGGACTTCCTCACAGACACCCAATGACGTGACTTCCTTGTAGTCGCTCGACCGGTAGAAAAGTAGAATGTCGCCAGGCGACAATTTGGTAATCTGCGAATGCGAAAGGTACGCCTTGTGGATAGCGTTCCCTTCGGAGTTGAACTTCCCTGCGAACTCACCGATCCCTGGCTGTCGCTTTGAGTAGCCAGTAAAGAGCTTGTTGTGGTACCGAGGCTGAATCGGAATGAGGAACTTTCCTACTTCATCACCGTCGTAGAACGACGGGTAGTAGCGCCGGGCGATTTCTGGCGGGTCAATCGCCGTGTCTGGTGGCGGCGTAAGCCGCTTGACGAAGATGCCTTCTCCGTCTTGCCGGTTCGAAGCGTGTTCAAACCCATATCTTTCTATGAGTCTCACTAGGTAATCTTCGTCTTCGTCGACGTAGTGCGTGAGGTAAATCTGGTCAACTTCGTATCCGATAGCCTCCCGAATGGCGATTGAGATTAGAAGCTCACCGATTTTCGAACCCCATTGGACTTCCCCGACCTTGAGAGTGGAAATTTTTAACCGTTTCTCACGTCCGAGCGGTGGATCTACGCCGATATCCTCGACCTCTTTTGGTTTGAGGATAAGGACTGCACCAAGCTGTCCTTCGTCGGTATAGTTGACCCAAGCTGGCCGGTCCGATTTCGATTTTCCCCACTTAACAAACTCGTCATACTCCTCTTTGAGCGAGTCGAAAATCGGGTCCGAGAGGTCCAATTCGCCGAAGGTAGTTCGTTGAATGGCTGCGGGGCCGCGAATCGGTGGTCGCTCGGATTGGAAGTGATCACGTCCTTCTGCAATCGTGAACACGCGATCTTCGATGCCAAGGTCCATCGCCTTTTTGTGGATGCCTCGGTCCTCAGTAATTAGGAACTCTACAGCGTCGGCGAAGACAGCGTAGAGTAGCATATTATCCACTCGATCGTTGCCTGTCGCCACCTCGACGTGCTGTCTGAATTCAGAGTCACTACCACTGGGTGTCGGTGGGTAGGAAAGCTCAACGTACGTCTCGATTCGGGACTCGTTTCGTTCCCGTCTCTCCGCGTTGCTGTCATTCCGGATTTCATTAGCTGAGAGAGGATGTATCAACATGGTGTGGCCCTTCTTTCTCAAGGACTGCTCTAACTCGCGAAGGGGTTCCGGGACGATTTCGTCATCCTCTCGGTGGATGAAGATATTTGTGTCAATTAGAATTTGCATATTTGGAGTCGTGTTTGGTTATTACGACTACTTCTTGTAACGTTACTTAGTATTTGATGTCAGCCAGTGTTTCGATTCAACTAATGTCCACCCGAATGCCGACGAGACGTGCATAATCGAGCGCAAGAGCTAGAAATTCATCGGCAGAGGAAAATACTGGATAGGGCAACAGCCAAGTAGACGAACTGATACCTGTTTTACAGGATGGGTGAAATAAAGGATAAATCGGATCTCATACCCACAATCTCTGTTGGGTTGCTACTGCTTGTGGGCATCATATCTGACTTCAGCTACAACGTGATCCGGGAGGGCGCAGTCCTCCTGTTCTATGCAGTACTAGTGAGCATTTGGACCTCTATGGACCCTGAAATCGGGCAGGGATCTACTGAAATGCAGTACGTCGAGTTCCTAGCTTCGGCCGCTGGTGCAGTCGTTGTAGGGCAAATCATCGAAATTGTGGTCAGCTCAATATCCGGCGAAATCATCGCAGCACAGTCTTTGGCTCTTGCAATACTTATCAGCCGGTTCTATGTGAACTCAAAATCCGGCTGGGAAACGCGAAATGTCCTTGGACTTGACGACCCCGTGGACCGGTATGTTATACTTGCACCATGTCTGTTCGTGCTGTTGTTTCCGGTTTTACTCTACCAGCTCGAAATTTCGCCTATACTAGGATTCGACTTAGAAAGCCTCACGAGACCTACACAGGATGCATTTCTAACCTTGGTTATTGTTGCTCTGTTGAATAGATGCTGAGTCACGGTTACAGCGGCTCACACAGCGGTTCTATGTTGATGATAGCGAACATCAAGACAATTTCACGGAACTGCCGATACCAGCCGAGCGCTCGCACGGCGTCGCCGAGCGAGCGCTTGGCTGTCGAGTACGACGTTTCGGCCATCCACCGCTGTGAGTAGCCCTTTGCTCGGTTGAGCGTGTTGTTCAGAGCTGCTTTCGGTGATGATCCACGATAGTGAACGAGGTACTCAACGTCATATGCGGCAATTTCGTACTCGGTATGCCAGTCTTGGAAGCCGTTGTCGGCGGCGACCGACTGCAGGTCGTCCGCGTTTCGGCGGACGACCTGCGGTCCGGTCTTCGTATCATGCTTCCACCGTGCTGTGATGTGCACGTCAAGAACCGCAAGCGATTCCACATCAGTTAATGTCGTCACTTTCAGCGTCTGTACGGTGCTTCCCGACCGCTGGCGGAAGTACGAGGAAGCACGGCGGCGGTCAAAGAACGTGCTATCGAGAGCAGGGTGGCCAGACTGCGGGTGTTGCTGCGCTGAAACGCGCAGCAACGCCCGCCAGACCCACATTTTCAGCCGGTCGAACGATTTGTAGATCGTGCTGTAGTCCGGCAAATCGTCCCGATCTAAGCCGAGTGCGTCACGAATCTCGGTCATATACTTCAGCCGATTCGGCGTTTCACGGTAGCTGTGGCCTTCTTCGAGCCGAAAGCAGTGCAGAACGACGTGGACCCAGCGGGCGAACCCGCCGCTGGCGGGCTCGCCCGCGTGCTTCCCCAACGCTTGTTTAGCTAGGTCACGACACTGCTCAACGAAGTCGAGGATATCGAGTTCCATAGGACAGAATCGAATTCCTCGGCTTCATCCTTCTAAACCCGTGATATTGGCTGAATAGATCGCTATTCAACAGAGCAGTTATTGTAGCGATTATGTGCGGAGTATTGCTTTACGGCCGAATTGAAGAAGGATGGGGCCTCTCGTAAACGCGGTCACGTATCCGTGTGTTGGAGCAGTCGTGAGGGTCGCTGTGTTATTCAGCGTTTGATTTGATAGTAACCGAGGTCGCGACTACCAGTCGAATACTTCCCTGAATGGACGAGGTAATCTTGTAATGTGGCTCATTAGACACAGGCTCGCAGTGAAACGGGTTACCTCGCAAACGCCGCCTCCAACTTCTCGTACATCTTTCTGCGCCGTGCCTTCCGCTCTTGATCCCTTGATAGATAATTCCGAAGCACAACCTCCGTTGACGAACTCCCCTGATCTTCAGCAACTCCCTCTAATCCCTCAAGAACCTCTCCCACCGCTTCCTGATACGCTGAGTACCAGAACCGACGTCCCATCTTGGGGGTCGGTGTATCTCCATCGACAACCACTCCAGAAGTGTCAGCAAGCTGTTTGAACCGACGACGTATCGTGCTAACTGACATGTGTCCCGTCGACGAAGAGCGAGAGGGGAACAGATACCCGTTCCAGGTCTCACGGTCAGAGAGCACATCAATCCGAGCAGCGACGACGTCGACGCCATACAACAGCGTCACCTCACCAGGGCCGTTCTTCCGCTCTCCGTCACCGAACAAGAGATGCGGGTCTTCTGCACCCAAAACCACTTGGTCGACGTGCAACGCGGCAACCTCGGAGGGCCGTAACCCCCACCCAGCAAGCG
>NZ_JBZRPK010000496.1:0-5913 GCF_058382125.1 Haloferax sp. s1 | reverse complement strand
GTCTTCGTCGCTCAGGTCGAACGCCGCCGTGACAAAATCGTCGACGATTACGAGTTCGTCGTCGTCGACGTCTCTCGTCGCTGCGAGTCGCTCGACGGATGGGCCGACCCGACGCAAGTGATGTGATTTTCCGACGCTGGGTGCCCCGAGGACGAGTGTCACCTCGCCCGGGTCGACTACGTCGCACAGTTCGCTAGGTGTGACTTCTCGAATGGTATCTTCCATGTATTCCCTACGACCGACCCCGCCGACGACTGCGTTCGGCTAGCAGACTCCGCCGAGTGTATATCTTCAATAGGTTTGTTTGTGAGTATAATTGTTCGCTGTTGGAACGGCCATCGACGAGTTATCGATTATGTAGTAGAAGACGGCGTACGGGGCAGACTCAATCACGTGTAGCGGGCCATTCTGAAAACCATCATAGGGTGATGGTTTGTCAAAGGCCAAACACCGACTTTCTGTGGAGGCACAACTCGGAGGAATCGCACCCGTAACCGCACCAGCGGCAACCTCCTTCCCAACGACGATTTCGAGCTTGAATCAAACCTGATGGCGAGTCATCTGCATTCTGACTTGGTTTCTCCGGAAACAGTGGGTCTCAAATTCAGATACCAGCGGGTATACTGACTAATGCAATCACCGGTGTGGTTTGTGGCGGCTTAGGTGAAATGGATTGCATTCAATGAAGCTGCAGTCACAACCTGCTTAAACTGCCACAGGCAGGGGGCTGATAGAGCCAGAAAACTGAGATAGGGTAGTAGGAGTCACCACCCCTGTCTCAATATAAAAATCGAGTTTATGATGAAAGCGAGCACATATACCCACGAACCAACGGGCCAGATAAATACGGCGCTGACCGGAATTACACCCAACAAGAGGACGGTTATGACGAACCGCACCCACACCCAACCGGTAGAATCTTCCTCTGATTCCCCTCGAATCGAAACGTCGTGTTGTCGGAGTGACTCACGGAATTGGTCTTCAATGTCTGATGGGACGAGAAATACCGTCGGCTTGTTGGTGAACGAATTCCGGTAGTACAACCGAACTACGGTCTGGTCAGCGAGTGTCACAAACCGGGCAGACTCCACGTCTTCAAACGAAGTAGACACATCCTCGTCGCTGCGGAACAGGGTGGGTTCTCCCATGTGGTAAGTACTCACAAGTTCTCCAGCCCCTTGATCGAGCTTAGCCGTCATACTGATGAAACGTTCTGAGCTCTGCAAGGTCGCCGTCATCAGAAACGCACAGTACATATGGTACGCATAGGTGACTTTGTCACTGACAAGCGAACCAAAGGCCAGTAGAACGGCAGGGACAACAGCGAATACAGTCCACCATAACAAGCGACCGAAATCGATACTGTTGAATGCGATTCGCTGTGGGAGTTTCCGAAGTCCACCTATCTGCGCGGTCCACGTTGTTACTGCCTCGTCTTCGTCATGATTCGCCACCCGCAAATCCATCAATCCCGTATGAATGCTAATTCTGGCAAAATAAACCTATTGTTAGGCCAATTAGTTCATTGTATTTGATTGTTAGAATTTACCGTGCATGGCAATATTTAATATATTAAGACAAGAAAAACCACACACCAACTGCTAATCGTATAAATAATGAATGTATCCTGTATCTGTTGTTCAGAATTTCAACTATATCAAATTAAATTCCAACCTAGAAAATAATATGATAGAATAAAAGGCTTATATTATGTGCTTTTGATAAGTAGGTAATGGTAGAAAAATATAAAGAAGATATGAGTTCACAAAGAGTAAAACGAAGAGGTATTCTGAAGAATATAGCTGCTATTGGGGCCTTGTCCGCAACTGCGCCACAAGTTAGTGCTTCCACTGAAGAAGAGAAATCTAAATTAAATAAAATTCTAAACCACGAAAAAGTCAACCAACTATTGGACTCAATTCCTGGCTTAGAGTTGAATCGTGAAAGTGCTACTATTTATGGAAATGGGGAGTCCGCTGTCGCAGTCCCTAGCAACTACGGTAAACTCTTTGCGAATACACATGACAATATCGACGTGAGTTTCTACTTGGATGAATGGGGTGCCTAGTGTAGATGATGCTTGGACTCAGGGAACCAAGGCTCGGTTGGCTGTGATGGACAATGAGATTCTCCTTCAGCGGAATGTAACTAACGCAGAAAAGCGTGAATTCCTCGCAGCAATTGGCCGTCCAGATTTCCACGAAGACAACACTCAAGTTGGACTGATTCCCGAATTTGATGAGGTCCATTTTCTCCATACAAACCGGGATGAACGCAGAATCGAATCTGTAACCGCAGTGAAGCAAAAAAGCACTGTAGGACTTACGAAACAGCAGAGAACAACTGAGAAGAGTCATTCAGAGGTTAGCTTGAAAGTGACCGACTCTACCACACATACTCCCTCTGATTTTAAGCAAGCGACATCGACTCCTTCCAAGTCGAACGTTGTGTCTCCTGCTGCTGCTCCCCCCGGATGTAAAGCAGAAGACCTACACGATCTGTTTATTTGTATCGCAGACTACGCTGATTGTGGGTACTGTTTCTTGGCCACCAGTCTTACTGGCCCTGTTGGCATTGCCTGTCTCATTATTGTATGTTTCGATGGTGGACTGTCAATTGTTAGGGAACATATTACTGACTGGGGTTGCTGGGCATTTGGTGAAGGGCTATATGACTGTCTTCGATATATCGTCGATGAGTACGGTCTTCGGACACGACTACTTCGAGGAACCCTATCCAGCCATCACTCGGAACTTTTTGTGGCCCGTCCCACCTTATGTTCCAGAAGATAGTTGTTGAATCGTCCCGAAGTGTTTCCGATACCACATGAATTCTGAGTCTCAATATCACGAGTATGGCAGAGGTGTAGAGATCATCCTCTCTGCAGCGATCCTGGCAATGGGATTCTCGTTCGTTGCACTCGGTCCGGATGTCCCGTGGCCACCTGTTATAGAGCTGGCAGGGGTTGGGGTTTGGACGTTAGCTCTTCCAATAGGACTCTTGGCAATTCTGGTGGTATCTCGGCTTGCGACTACTGAAAGACCAAACTGGCATACTCAGGTGATTTTCATCGTCTCAGTGATCACGGTTCTCGCCAGTACCTACGCTGTCATTGGACCATACATTGATCGTGCCAATCCGCTCCTCAGTGTATTTCCAGCGTCAGTTCTTGGGCTCATACTAGCGAGTGTCGTGGTGATTAATGACCTCAGTAGGGTTGCCGGGATGACCCATCCTAATCCCCTGCCGTAGTTTTTGAGCGCTCACTGAAGGTGTGGAGACGTTATACTAATCACGGAGAACTGTACTGAAGAGAGCTAGTGGGCCAAGGTTTTGGAAACTGGCATCAAAAATCTGTGAAACGAAGCTGCTCCAGTTTGTAGAACAGGTAATTCACTTGGCCAGTCAAGCGATTTCACGATACTCCTCGAAATTCGGTTTCTTCGAGTGTGGTGGGGTGGGAGTACTTCAAGCTAAACGTCGTGCGTAGGTCAGTGGGTGTCACAGAGTGTCTTTTTCTAGCGCGGACGGGTCTGTTGAAACTCACTCACAGCCTTGCGTTTGTTGGGAGGCTAGTTTCGCATCGGATGTATTAACCCAGGGGGATTTCAACAGAGTCGCTACGCTCGAATCTTTTTAAGATCTTGACTACACTTGAGGTGTTGCTCAAAGAGATCCTTGGCACGGCGGATAGCACTGCTCTCAGAGTTTTTGAGTATTCGATGTAGGTTATGTCGAATCTTATTACGTCAGATTACTAATTATATTCATCTTAGAAACAAGAGTTTACAATTACATCACTATGCATGTAATACAACGCCTCAAGTAACTTCGTTTTCCCACTGAAAGTCTGATGACGCGGTCGATTTGTCTTTTGTAAGTGGAGGCACCGTCTCAGAACAACGTATTTCACGCATATTCTGACACTCAGACGAAATAATCAATTAAGAGATGAGCTCTCGTCCTAAACACCTACATCCACGCGCGGGTGACCACCCGACAGCAACGGCGACCATGCCACCCCACTCCGAGGCGGTGGTGGCTCGCACGTTCGTTCTAATGGTTGTCCCGTCGAGTTCGGAGCTACCGGGTGTCGAGATCAGTGGGGAATCACTCATGTGCGATTACAGTGGAACAGACTCACTCGTCTGTGCTTCTCCCTTGTGGCGGTAGAGTGGTTTTGACGTGGAGAGTGACGCACGGAATTATACTACCTTATATTATTTGAGTTTCGTAATAGGCAATCAATATATACTCTTAGAGAGATGTTCCTGTTAACGGTCGAGGGGGAAACGAATGACGGTCCCTGCTGTGTGGGTCACTGGACCCACTCTGATGTGCCTTTGCTGTGAATCCCCTGCCGGACAAATACAACATGAACATGCAAGCCCTAGACACCAACCCAGAACAGAACCGTACTGAGATGCCGACTACCATCAGCAACTTCGCTATCCCGTCCGCCCTCGAATCGTCGGGGACGAAGTTGGTTTACCTCTACCTCGACGCCGCCAACGGCGGTGACATCTCCGAACTCCGTGCGTCACTCGGGATGAAGACTATCACGCTGTACCCACTGCTCCAGACACTGGAAAAGAACGGTCTCGTCGAGTGCGATGGCGACGAGTATCACATCGCCGCGTAATCTTCCCCTATATTTTAACTACTCCCAGTCACGGCTCCGTCCTAAGCCAAGAAATCACACGCGATGGTTCTCTGTACCTGTGCAGAACTCGCCTGACTGCGCGCTCGACTTCGACGGGGGACGAAGCTATAGTAGCGTTTGCAACTGGGTACACATCCGATCGCACGACAACGTTCGGTCGAGTGTGCACTGACTTGCAAACGCTACTATACTTCACTGGTCTCGTTGTTGCTGCGATTATCCGTTTGGTGACGCCTCTGACCGTGCTGCGAACCACTCGCAGACGCGGGGCCAGAGGTCTGTATGAGCCCCTTCACCGGTCGACAACCCGACGTGATCGGCCGGGTACTCGATCACCGTCGTATCTGTACTGGGGACTGCCTCGATAAAGGGGAGGCTAGCCTCAGCCGGGATAAATTGGTCGTCCATCCCGATAATGTTCAGTATCGGCATCTCTAGGGTTTCGAGGTCAATAGTTTCCCCTCCTACCGAGAGTGTTCCCTTCATCAGCCTGTTCTCGCGATAGAGGTCCACAAGGAATTCAGTGTACAGCTCGCCTGCGACGTCAACGGTGTCAAAACCCCACTGAAGCCTACGCAAGAATCGTGACAAGAACTCCTCATCGGCAATATGGTCGTAGAGGCTGAGATAGCGGGCGAGGTGGTATTCGACCGGGTCGACGAGCGAAAATTCCATCGCGAGCCATTCGCCGGGAGCGTTTCCGAAGGTATCGACCAGATGTTGAGGATTGTAGCTTTCTTCACGCCCCCAGAGGTCGAAGATGCCCCCATCGACATCAAAATTCAGCACCGGCGCCAGCATCCCGAGCGTACGGACCAGTTGCGGATATAATGCCGCGAAGATTGCGGCCAGTGTCGCGCCGGTACAGTAGCCAAATAGGTGGAGCGCGTCCGCCTCAGTTCGTTCGGTGACGACATCGACGCAGTTGGCGAGATACCGAGTTACGAAATCCTCTAATCCGAGATGGGCATCCAGAACGGAGGGGGCACCCCAGTCGAGGAGAAAGACATCGAACCCCTGGTCGAGAAACTGTTGGACGACGCTTCGGTCGGGCTGAAAATCGAGGATTGATGGGCGGTTGATAATCGCATACACGAGCAAAATCGGGACGTTCTGCTGCACCTCGGGTCGTGGCTGGTAGTGCCGGAGTTCGAGTTTATTTTCAGTGTAGACGACATCGCTGGGAGTCGGTTCGAGAGGCGTTGTCGTCTCGTGGTTTCTGGAGTGACGTTCGAGGGCTGTCTTTACAC
>NZ_JBZRPK010000497.1:0-5917 GCF_058382125.1 Haloferax sp. s1 | reverse complement strand
GTAGATGTCCGCACCGTATCGCTCGCTCAGGTTCCGTGCATGGTACAACGGTGTTGCGCGTCCCGCGTACGTTTCGAGCAAGCCACGGAACTCGGCCTGGAAGTCGTCCGACGCCGAGATGTCGTCGTAAGCCGTCGCGAGCTGTTCAAGTGCCGATTCGAGTGCTTCGGGGACGTATCGCCCGCCGTATCCGTCGAAATCTCCGTGTGACATATACACAGACGATTCGTCTCAAATGTATAAAATATTGCTCTAACAGACAAGGTAGGGCAATAGTAGACAACAAGACCCATTCAAATTCGGTCCGTTCTTCAGACGGTCCGACGCGACGGCTGGCAATAACACCTGGCCGAGTTCAGTCGAGCTTCCCGCCGAGGACTTTCGCCGTCGTGAGAACCGGGTCCCACGGCGGACTGAACGGCGGCGCGTACGACAGGTCGAAGTAGGCTAATTCGCCGACTGTCGTCTCGGTGTGCAAGGCCGCGGCGACGGTGTCGACGCGCTTGGCGACGCCTTCGCGTCCGACCATCGCCGCGCCGAGGACACGCTCGGACTGCCTGTCACCGAGCATCGTGATGGTAATCTGCTCGGCACCGGGGTAGTAGTGTGCCCGCGTTGATGCGTCGATGGTCACGCTTACGGGGTCGAATCCAGCTTCACGGGCCGATTCTTCGTCGATGATACCCGTGCGCGCGGCTTCGAGTTCGAAGGCTTTCACCGCGGCCGTCCCGGCGATATCGCCGACCGGCGTCGGGTCGCCAGCCATCGTCTGTCCGATGGCTCGACCGGCGCGGTTGGCGGTGAGGGCAAGCGGGACGTAGTCGGGTTCGCCGGTGACGACGTTCCGTGCTTCAGCGCAGTCGCCCGCGGCGAATACGCCTTCGGCGCTCGTGCGGCCGTGTTCGTCGGTTGCGATGGCACCGCTCTCTCCGAGTTCGATACCGGCTTCCGCCGCGAGTTCAGCGTTAGGCGTCACGCCGACACCGACGAGTACGAGGTCAGCAGAGTACGTCTCGTCGCCGACGATAACGCCCGTCACGTGTCCGTCGTCGCCACTGAATCCGTCGACGGCTGTGTCGAGGTGGAGTTCGACGCCCTCCTCTCGGAGATGTGCTTCGGTCTTCTCCGCGACCGTCTCGCCGAACGGGGCGAGCACGTGCGGGAGCATCTCGAACAGGTGAACGTCCACGTCGTGCGCGTCGAACGCCTCGGCCATCTCGATGCCGACGTACCCCCCGCCGACGATGGCGACCGATTCCGGGGACTGTGTCTCCATTGCGTCGTGAACCTCCTTCGCGCTGTCGAGACTGTGAAGCGTGTAGACGCCGTCGAGGTCCATTCCCTCGAATGGAGGCTCGATAGCCCGTGCGCCGGTTGCTATGAGCAGTTGGTCGTACGGCTGGGTGAATTCACCGCCCGGGGCCGACACGGTGACTTCGTGGGCGTCCGGGTCGATACCGACGACCTCGTGGTGCAGTCGCAGGTCGATGTCGCGCTCCTCGGTGAACTCCTCCGGCGGGACCTGCAGCAGGTCGTCGAACTCCTCGACAGTGCCTTTCACGTAGTACGGCATTCCGCACGCGGCGTACGAGACGAACTCGCCCTTCTCGAAAACGATGACCTCGCGGTCGGGTCGCTCTCGTTTGAACTTGCTCGCGGCGCTCATACCCGCGGCGTCACCGCCGACGATGACTATCGGTTCCATGCCTACTCGTTCGCTCGGAAGCGGTTAATATATTGCCCTGATTTTACAAGATTGATAAGAGTCACATAGACGGAAGTACAGTCAATGACGATAATAGGCCGTCGTCGACAGATCGAGGAGTAGCGATACAGCGCAGCCTAGCGGAGTGCTTGAGGT
Organism: Haloferax sp. s1; assembly: GCF_058382125.1. Classification (NCBI taxonomy): domain Archaea; kingdom Methanobacteriati; phylum Methanobacteriota; class Halobacteria; order Halobacteriales; family Haloferacaceae; genus Haloferax; species Haloferax sp. s1. Next base: position 4,056 of record NZ_JBZRPK010000497.1, on the reverse strand, counting down.
GAACCAGCGTGTCAGCGATGAATTTGGTCCAGACATGTATCCGCTACTACTCTTCGGATTGCGGCATTAATATTGTTCACTATATGAACATCCACACATATACACACAACACAGGAGCACACAACGGTCGGGACCGAATCAGCCGCAACACCAACAGCGACAAGTCGAGCAGTTGTCGGTCGATGTTGCTCGATATGAGGGAGTAGGCCAGTGTCAAAAAGCAGATACGAATTCCCCCTCGAAAAGGCCGCATTCGGTCGCCCGCGTTCGCCCCTCTCAGCCGAGGAGGTACTTGAGGACGGGGCGCTGGCGGACGAACGCCAGCGTTTCGATGATGGCGTCGAGGCCGAGAATCCGGCCCGCGGCGAGGGTCCCGACGATGACGAACAGCATGAGGCCGAAGAGGTCTCCGTTGACGTAGCCGTGTCCCCAGTCGGCGTTCCCGAGGTAGAAGAACACCATCAGGACGCCGCCGAAGAAGGCGGCGAGCCGGACGAGTGCACCGACGAGGAGTCCGAGACCGATGAGGAACTCACCGGCCGGAATCATGACATTGGTGAACTCCAGCAGCCACGGCGTGTTAGCGGCCCAGACGAGGAAGCCGTGAATTGGCGCACCCTCGGTTCCGTGAATCATCCAGCCCGAAGCATCGAAGGCTTCCGGGCCCATGAGCTTGCTGACCCCTGCGTTGAGGAACCAGTAGCCCGTGATGAGGCGGGTGAGTACGAGTACGTACCCCGTCACGCCCTGCGAGTAGTCGAAGTCCATGCGGTTCCCCAGCATATCGAGTTGTCCAGTTGCGGCCATTGTGTTTCACCTAACAAGTGAACCAACGGAGGGAAATCGAATATAAACGAAGTCTGATTTCCGAATCCAGGGAATCGAGAATCATCGAAATTGAGCGGATCAGCGGCCGGGATTGGGGTGGTCCGTGGGGAGCCGAGCACTCACCTCCGCGAAATTGGTGCAGAGTAAATGAGGCTGGAATCACCTCCGCGAAATTGGTACAGAGTAAAGGAGGATGGAATATCCAATGCCGCGCACGCAGACAGCCGTTGAGAGCTACCCCTTTCCGACCATCTGGTCTTCGTCGTCCCACTCGCGCTTCCGAAGTTCGTACTTCTGAATCTTCCCCGTCGCCGTTTTCGGGATGTTCTCGACGAATTCAAACTCGCGGATGACTTTGTAGCCCGCGAGTCGCTCTTTCGTGTACTCGGTCAGTTCCTCGGCGGTGACACCGGGATTGTCGATATCGCCGTTCTCGGGGACGATGAACGCCTTCGGCGTCTCGCCCCATTTCTCGGACGGTGCGGGGATGACCGCCACGTCGCCGACGGCGTCGTGGTCGAACAGCGTGTCCTCCAGTTCGACCGACGAGATGTTCTCGCCGCCGGAGATGATGATGTCCTTCTTGCGGTCCTGGATGGATATCATGCCGTCTTCGTTGACGACGGCGAGGTCGCCCGTGTGGTACCAGCCTTCGAGTCGGTCGTTGAACGCCTCGTGCGTCTCGTCGGGCTTGTTCCAGTATTCTTCCATCACCTGATTTCCGCGAACGACGACTTCGCCGATGCTCGTGTCGTCGCGGGGGACCTCCTCGCCGTCTTCGTCGACGACGCGAAGTTCCGTGCCGAGCGGGGCGACACCCTGTCGCTGTTTCAGCGAGAAGCGGAGACCGCCCTCGTCCGGAATCAGCCGACGGGCGTCCGAGGTGGCGATGAGCGGTCCCGTCTCGGTTGCGCCGTACAGTTGCGTGAACTCCCACCCGAACTCGTCTTCGGTGTACCGAATCGTCGCGCTCGGTGCGGCGCTTCCGGCGGCCGTCACGCGAACGGGGTTGTCACCGGTCACCGACGGGTCGTTCTCCTCGGCGTATTCGCGCAGAATCGACAGCACCGTCGGCGCACAACAGAAGAACGACACGTCCTCGGTAGCGATGGCGTCGAAGACGTGTTCGGCGTCGACACCGCGCGTGCAGACGTGTTTCGCGCCGCGGCCGGTGACGGCGTAGATGTGTCCCCACCCGTTGACGTGGAACATCGGCAGCGTCCAGAGGTACACGTCGTCGTCGGTGAGGTGGTGGTGAATCGTGACGAGTTGGGCGTGCAGTGATTCGGTTCGATGGGTCCGGCAGACGCCCTTCGGGTCGCCAGTCGTTCCCGAGGTGTAGTTGATGGTGATAACCTCGTCTTCGGACATCTCGGGGCGTTCGTAGTCGTCAGCATCGGCCTCGTCGAGGAACTCTTCGAAGGCAACCCAGTCGCCGTCGACTGCCGCGGGGTCGTTCGTCACGAAGACTTCGGCGGGCACGTCGTCGCGGATAGCCTCGATTTTACCGGCGTACTCGTAGTCCGCGTAGACGACCTCGGAACCGGAGTCTGTGAGGAGGTATTCGTAATCTTCGGGCGTGAGGCGGTAGTTGAGGGGAACGTGAATCGCACCGCACTGCATCGCGCCGAACGCAACTTCGAGGTGGTAGTGCGTATTTGGGTCCAACACGGCGACTCGGTCTCCCTTCTCGATGCTGCGAGACTGCAGGGCCGCAGAGAACCGGTCGACTCGGTCGCCGAACTCGCCGTAGGTGAACCGCTCGCCGTCGGTTCCGACGATGGCCTCGTAGTCGCCGTAGTAGGTTCGAGCACGGTCGAGGAAGTCCGTCACGAGTAACTGTTTCTTCATTCATGATAGACCGGGCTGTCGAGAAAACTAAGCGCACCACTTGCGGCAACATTTCAACCACGTGAGTGAACGACCTCAGTATGACGGGATATTTTCCTGTGGTGCTCTCGGCGCTGAGTTCGCCGTCGAAATGAACACCTTTGAACCGGGCGTTCCTGTGTCTCGGTAGATGACGACGCCGACGCCGAACCCAACCCCGTCGCCGACCCTTCTCGTCGCCGGAACCGCGAGCCACGTGGGAAAAAGTACCGTCGCGGCCGGTCTCTGCCGCCTGTTCTCGACTCGCGGGTTCGACGTCGCGCCGTTCAAGGCCCAGAACATGAGCAACAACGCCCGGGCGGTCGCGGCCGCGGACGGCGACGGTTTCGGCGAAATCGGCGTCTCGCAGTACGTTCAGGCCCGAGCAGCCGGTGTCACGCCTACTACCGACCACAACCCGGTCCTTCTCAAACCCCACGGCGACGGCACCTCACAACTCGTCGTCCACGGCCAAGCGGTCGGCTTGAACACCGCAAGCGACTACTACGCGACCCACTGGCAGGATGCGCGAGATGCGGCGGTCGAGTCCCACCGTCGATTGGCCGAATCGGCTGACGTAGTCGTTGCCGAGGGTGCCGGTTCAATCGCCGAAATAAACCTCCACGACCGCGATTTGGCGAACGTCGAAACAGCTCGGTTTGCAGATGCACATATCCTCCTCGTAGCCGATATCGAACGCGGCGGCGTCTTCGCCAGTCTGGTCGGGACGCTCGAACTGATTCCGGACGACCTGCGAGACCGAGTCGTCGGCGCGGCCATCACGAAGTTCCGCGGCGACCCGAGTATCCTCGAATCGGGATTCGAACAGTTCGAGTCGATGACCGGAGTACCCGTCCTCGGCGTGCTCCCGTACGACGACCCCGGCCTTCCCGAAGAAGACAGTCTCTCGCTCCCCGCCGAGGACGAACGCGCGACCGTCGGCGACGACGACAGCGTTGACGACACGGAGGCGGTCACCATCGGCGTCCCGCGTCTACCACACATCTCGAACGCGACGGACTTCGGCCCGCTCGCCGAGACACCCGGCGTCCGAGTCGCGTATCTCCCGCTGGATTCGACGCTCGACGATATCGACGGCGTCGTCCTCCCGGGGAGCAAAAACACCGTCGACGACCTGTTTGCGCTCCGAGACGCCAGCTTCGACGACGAACTCGCCGCGTTTGACGGGCCAATCGTCGGTATCTGTGGCGGCTACCAACTCCTCGGCGAGCGAATCGAGAATGCCGACATCGAGAGCACGGACGACGTGGACACCGCCGAAGGGTTGGGCCACTTACCGACCGTCACGGAATTCTCCCGAGACAAGCGCGTCGAACCGGTGAGTATCGACTTCGAGGG
>NZ_JBZRPK010000498.1:0-5918 GCF_058382125.1 Haloferax sp. s1 | reverse complement strand
GGAGGGCGGCCCCCGTGTCGGCGAGCGTGTCGCCGGAGAGACCGAGGAGTCGATGTACGGCGCGCTGGACCTCCCGCTCATTCCGCCGGAGATGCGCGAAGACACCGGCGAGATAGAACTGGCCGCCGACGGCTCGCTTCCCGACCTCATCCAAGAAGGCGAGATTCGCGGCGACCTGCACACGCACACGAACTGGTCGGACGGCGACAACACCATCGCGGAGATGGTCGCCGCGGCCGAAGAACGCGGCTACGACTTTCACGTCGTTTCCGACCACGCCACCGGTCCCGGTATGGTCGGCGGCGTCGGCGTCGAGGACGACGAACTGCTCGAACAGATAGACGAGGTTCGCGCTGTCGCCGAGGACACCGATATTACCGTGTTCACCGGCGTCGAGGCGAATATCGACGCCGAAGGCGCTCTCTCTGTCGACGACGACGTACTCGACCAACTCGACGTCGTCGTCGCCTCACCCCACAGCGCCCTCGACCAGGACCGTGAGACGGCAACCGACCGACTCGTCCGCGCGATGGAACACCCCGCCGTGGACATCCTCGGCCATCCAACAGGTCGGCTCATCAACCAACGACCCGGCCTCCCGCTCGACTACGAACGAATCGCTTCGGCCGCCGTCGAGAACGGCGTTGCGCTCGAACTCAACGCCAGTCCGTACCGACTCGACTTGAACGGGGAAGCACTCCGAATCGCTGTCGAGGCGGGCGCAACAGTCGCTATCAACACCGACGCCCACCGACCGACTGAGCTCGACTACGCCCGCTACGGCGTCCACACGGCGCGTCGCGGGTGGGTCGAGACCGCGGACGTGTTGAACACGTGGTCGGTCGAAGCGCTCACGGACTTTCTCCATTGACTGACGACGTTGGTTCGGACCACCCCGGAACGGTCGCCTCGGGCATCGACCAGCCCAGCCCGGGCGTGACTGCCCTCCTTCTGGACGTGATGCTCGGAAAACTCGCCACTTACCTGCGGATGTGCGGGTACGACGCTGCCTACGCCCTCACCGACGACGGCTCGGACCCCGGCGACGAACAACTGCTCGAACGGACAAAAGACGAGGGGCGCGTGCTCCTTACGCGCGACGTGACGCTCGCAGCACAAGCCCCTCGGAGCGTGCTTCTCGCGGAACGAGAGCCGATTGACCAACTTCGTGAACTCGAATCAGTCGGTTTCGACATCTCACTCGACGAGGAACCCGCACGATGCGGCGTCTGCAACGGGCCGGTCGAAGCGCTCGGTGACGAAGCGTCGGTTCCGGCCTACGCGCCGGACCCGAGTGAGACGACCCTCTGGCGGTGTCTGGACTGCGGACAAGTGTTCTGGCGCGGGAGTCACTGGTACGATGTCGAGTCACGACTGGACGAAACGTGAGAAGAGACGGCTACTCATAGGGTCGGTTGTAACTATCAGCGGACGAAAACAGTTCCCGACGGCTTACTCGCGGCGACGGGGGAACCACTCGTCACAGGATTCCATATCCTGCATCATCTCGTCGTGGGCCGCACAGTAGGGTTTGAGGCCGTCGGAGGTCCGAACGTACTCGAAATACGTGCAGTTGCCACAGTAGCGGTCGCCGACGGTGGCGGTGGCCGGGCGGTTCGCATCCGGGTGGTTGGCGGCGTTCGCCGGAGAGCGCGTCGTGGTCGACTCCACGGTGTCAGCAGTCTGTGGGGACTGTGCAGACTGCGTGGATTCCGTCGATTGCGTTGGCTCGACATCGAGCGGCGTGATATCTTCGGTCGAAGCGCCGCCGTCGGTCGCGCTTGCCGTGTCCGAAGACGCAGATTGATTCCGATTCTGATTCGTTTGCGTCTCGATGTCGCCATCGGGCGTTCCACCGAGGAAACCGATGCCGCCGAGACCGCCGAGGCCGCGGCTGGACTTGTCAACCTCGACAACGCGCGTTTCTCCCTTTTTCGTCACCTGAACGGTTGCGGTGCCGCCGGGGTCGTTGCGCGTCTTGAAGTTGGCAACGCCGACGAACAGACACCAGAAGGTCGTGACGGTGCCGAAGAAGTAGACGGCGATGGTCTCCAAGGTGAGGTCGCGCAGGCCAGCGCCACAGGTCGCGCCGGTCCACTGGCACGGATATGCGTGAGAGAACAGCGCGACACCGAACATGGCAATGCTCGCACCAATAACGGCCGCAGCGCGGGTTCGACGGCTCGCGGGGAGCACCGCTAACACGCCGAGGAAGACCGCAGGGACGCCGATACCACCGAGGATGCCCCCGAGTTCGCGTGCTTCGCCGAGCGTTGCTCCGCCCGACGTGTAGACATCGGTCGTCGCGACCACGATGCCCGCGACGACGAGCAACACACCGGTGAGGAACGCCCCGAAGCCCAGGGACAGCCGTCGGAGACTCGGGCCACCGCGGCCACCGTGATACGCCTCCGAAAGACTGGTCATAAACCTGCCTACGAAACCAGTCCCTAAAACGATGCGTCAGACGATTGTCTGTTCTCCGACACGTCGCGGGCTATCGATATTGCACTCGAACACGGGTCGATGTGAATCTCGAAGGGATTATCATGCGCGGTGGCTAACCCTCGCCCATGGCTGACGAGGAAGAAGACGAGGCACCCGCCGTCGAACTCGGTGAGGGTGCGTCCGTCGAAGGCGCGCCGCTCGCGCGTGTCGCCTCTCGACTGACGTGGCCCCAAGAAAAGAGCAGTATCCTTGAGAAAGAAGGCGACGCGGCCATCCGCACGCCGGACGGCCCGCAGACGCTCGAAGACGTGCTCGCCGAGGTCGACGAGACGTACTTCGATACGCGCCAGGTCTTCGTCGACGACGTTCTGGATGTCGTTGGACGCGGTCCGGTCGCAACCGAATAACGGTGCTTCATCGCCGGCTTGCGCGACTCCCGTGGCTCTACCGCGCCCTCCTCGTCGGGGGTGCGGTCGGTGCCGCGTGGAGTCTCTGGACTCTTCCTGCCGGCGACCTCACGTACCGCGCGGTTCACGACGCACTGCTGTTTATCCTCGTACCCGGAGCGATGGCGGTCGCCCACGGCCAAAATCTCGGCTGGAACGTCGACCGGCACGCGCTCCGGAACACCGTCCTTCTCGCACTATTCGTCTTGCCGTTCTATCTCGTCGGGTCGTCGCTGCCGACGATTCGGACGTACTACCCGATGTGGCACACCTCGACCGCCCTCGCTGACTTCCTCCCACACGCGGCACAGCAACTGCTCGTCGTCATCGCTGCTGAGACGTACTACCGCGGGTTGCTCTGTGTCGGCGTCCGCGAAATCGGGCGGAAAAGTGCCCTCATCAGCCCGATACTCTACGCGTTCCACCACGTCGGCAAGCCCCCGATTGAACTCGTCCTGTCGGCACCCACGGACGTGTTGTTCGGTCTCGTCGACTACGAGAGCGAGTCGATTCTTCCCTCCATCGTCGCCCACGGCGGCGGTCTCATCCTCCTCGACTGGTTGGTTCTTCACCCGCCGCTGTTGCCGCCCGAGAAGGTTGCAGCGGCGCTCCAGTGGCTTCCGATTCCGCTATGAGCGACGAGAACACCCAGTCGTCAGACGCTGGAGCCGACCGGTTCCCGTCGCTCGGTCTCGCCCGCGGAACGGTCGAACTCGTCCCGTACGACCCGCAGTGGCGCGACGAATACGAACGCGGAGTCGAGCGCCTTCACTCTCGTCTGGGAGAAGAAGTAAACGGGTTTGAACACGTTGGAAGTACGTCTGTTCCGGGACTTGCAGCGAAACCCATCGTAGACCTGATTGCCCTTGTTCCCGACCTCGGCGACACCAACGACGTAGCACGGGTTCTCGAGGATTCGGGCTACGAGGAGCGTCCGAACGACGAGGTACCCGACAGACGATTCTTCGCACGCGGACCACCGCCGTGTCGGACCCACTACCTTTCTGTGACCGAACGGGGGAGCGATTGCCACCGTGAGCAGGTAGCGTTTCGTGACGCGTTGCGGTCGGACGATGGCCTCGCGGCCGAGTACGAACGGCGCAAGCAGGCGCTCGCAGCAGTACATCCAGACGGGCGAGATGCGTACACCGAATCCAAATCGTCGTTCGTCCAGTCGGTTCTCCAAAGCGTTTCGAAGGCGGTCGATGACACCAAATAATTGGCCAACCGCGACAGCGAAGCTCCAGCCGACGACACAACGTAATCAGCGAGCGGTTTCGAGCTAGCCCGGTTCGGATGTGCAGTTACATCACAATACCATACCTTTTCCACATCTGGGGGCGAAGTGTGTCCTATGGTACTCCCAATCGACCCCAGCGCCATCAAACCGGAAGACATCGGCGAGGAACGCGTCGTTCTCCACATGGACCACGAGGAAGCAATCGAACACGCTCGCGAGGCCTTCACGGCCGCCGGGTTCGGTGTCGCCACCGAATTTTCGCCCTCGGAGATGCTCAACGAGAAGGTCGACGCCGACCGCGACCCCTACTACGTGCTCGGCGCGTGCAACCCGACGATGGCGAACCGCGCCCTCGACGCCACCGACAACAAGTTGGGTGCCCTCTTCCCGTGTAACGTGGTCATCTGGGAGGAAGAACCGGGCACGCAGGTCGTCTACCACCTGAGCATCATGCGTGTCGCCCGCCTCGTCGGTATCGCCCCAGACAACGAGGAGATGGCTGACATCGTCGCCGAGACCGGCGAACTCGTCGACAAAGCGCTCGCCAACCTCGACGGAATCGAAGCGTAAGCGACCTACACCGATTCGAGTTCTTCGAGTGCGTCGGCAATTCGCTCGATATCGCCGCGAATCTTGTACAACAGATAGATTCCGACGACCGCCGCGACGACCGGCAATAGGCCGATGACTGCGTAGATAAGGAATATAATAAGCAGTTCTGGACCGCCCGGGACCTGTAAGGGTATCACGTGCTAATCACGTCCCTCAAGTGTCAAAAAGCTACGTTCACGAGAAGTCGAAAATGTTGGTCTGGAGTCCGGCGGCCATCGTGGACTTCCGCCGCAGGTCGCCGAGCGAGATAGGCAGGTAGTCTTCCACGTCGCGGACGGCGTCGCCGAACGTCTCGGCGGCGGCTTTCTCGCCCTCGAACGCATGCCTGATTGCCTCGCGGACCTGCCAGACGCCGACCGGCCCCCAGTAGTCGTCGGAGACGTGCCGGAGGACGAGCGCCTTCGCCTGCCGCCCTCGGTCGTTGAGGTGTTCGAGGACGCCCAATCGGGAGGCGTGGTACGCCCCCGCTGTCTCGTTCACGTAGCCGGTGCGACCCTCGTATCCCTCGTAGTCGGCGGCGAGGTACATCCCGGCTTCGGGGTCGGGGTTCCAGACGCTGCCGGGCGCTTTCATCTCGACTAACTCGAACTCCCAGCGCCCCGGCGCGAGAATAACCCAGAAGGCGTTTCCGAGGAACTCGTTTCGATAGATTTCGACGCCGTCGATGGAACCGGCGTGTCGAACCTGTCCTCGGAGGTACTGGCCGAGCGTGTCGTCGACGGCAGTGATGGACCACCGCGTCGGGACGAGTCGGCGCTGTTCGGGCTGGCCGAGTGCGCCCGCCGAGAGAATGGTGTTGATGTCGTACACGTCGAAGCCGCGTCGGTAGAGATACGTCATCGCCCCCTGAGCGTTCCAGTCGTCGTCTTCGAGCGTCTTTTTCACCAGTTTCGGGACGTGTGGGTTCTCCGCGAGGTCGGCCGAGCGGGCGCGAGCGCGTGGACCGACGGGGGTCGCCACGTCGGCTGCGCTCGCGTCGAAGTCGAGGTCCGGTTTGCCGTCGAGTCCGATTTCGACCGTCACCGGGCGGTCGGCGATGGCGACCTCGCGTTGCGTCCCGAGAAAACCATCCCGCGAGTCCGCGACGTACGTCACCTTCGTCCCGCGGTTCGAGTTGAGAAGCGAGGGTCGCCGCTGAAACACGTCGTTGATACTCACGCCCTCGTCGTACC
>NZ_JBZRPK010000704.1:0-18652 GCF_058382125.1 Haloferax sp. s1 | reverse complement strand
CCCGCGCCGACCGAGCATGAGGCGGAGTGGGGCGCCGGCGAGAGGAAGGAACACGTCAGTCCGACGGTGAGCGCGGAAGTCGAGACGGTGGCGGCAACTCCGGTAGCGCCCGCGGCGACGGTGTAGTAAACGGGGAAGTGCGGGGTCTTGCGGTGGACGCCGACGAAGGGGTCTACGTCGGGGAAGCCGCTCCCGACGAGCGCACCGACCGCCGCGACGGTCGCGAGTTCGGGTGCCACCCACACGAGCGACGCGGCGAGGCTGAGACCCATCGCCGCGTGGGTCGTCGCCATCATCTCAATCGTCGGCCGTTGGGGGGTCGCGGCGGCGGTCGAGGAGGGGCGTACCGTCGGCACGCGGGCCGAGCGTCGGGCCGTGTGAGCCGTCGTCGGGGTCGAGCGGGCGGCGCGTCCGGTAGTCGGTCGAGCGTTCGACCGGCCGGCGACCGATGGCGGTTATCATATCGACGTAGTCGTCGAACGAGCGGAACTCGCCGAACCCGCCGCCCGCGCGCTTCGTAATCTCCTCGGAGAGAATCGTTCCCATCAGGTCGTCAGCACCGCAGTTGAGGAGTTTAAGTGACTTCGCGTTCCCGAACTTCACCCACGACGACTGGATATGGTCGATGTTGTCGAGATAGAGCCGCGAAACGGCAACCATCAACTCGTCTTCGTCGTCGGACGCACCTTCGGTGACGAGACCGCGCTCGTAGAGCGGCGTGTTCTGGTATACGAACGATAAGGGGACGAACTCCGTGATACCGCCGTAGCGGTCCTGGAGGTCTCGAATCACATCGAGGTGCAGCACGCGGTGTTTCTCGTTTTCGACGTGGCCGTACATGATGGTCGCCGTCACGTCGAGACCGGCGTCCATCGCGCCCTCCATCCCGGCAACCCACTCGTCGGTGCCGATTTTTCCGGGACAGATAACGTCTCGAACTTCAGGGACGAGTATCTCTGCGGCGGTCCCCGGGGCGCTGTCGAGTCCGGCGTCGGCGAGGCGGCGGTACACCTCCACGTAGCTCCAGTCGGTCCCGCGTTTTGCGTGGTAAGCCTCTTCGGGCGTCATCGAGTGGACGTGGACGCCGTCGACCGACATCGCCGCCAGTTGCTCGGTGTAGCTCCCGGGGTCTATGTCGTACGCCGCGGGCGGTTTGTAGTTCACCTCGGCGGCGGGGTTGTTGTACGATTCGAGGATTTCGCGGTGTTCCTCATCGAGAACGAGCGCCGGGTGAAGCCCGGAAACGGACGTGACTTCGTAGATACCCATCTCGACCGCGTCGGCGACGATATCGCGTGATTCGGCCGGCGTCTTCGTGAATCCGCCGTGGTCAGCGTCGGAGTCGGCCTCGAAGAGGTGTGCGGTGTTCTTGAAATTACAGAACAGACAGCCCGTGGTACAAGCCGTCGTCACGTTGTTGTTGAGGTTGGCAACGAAGGTCACGTCGTCGCCGACGACTTCGGCGCGGCGACGGTCGGCGGCTTCGAGGACGAGTTCCTTTCGGTGGCGGTCGATTCCCTCGCGGTCGGTCCCCGTCGTCATCAGTTCGACGCCGTCCGCGACGGTGAGGCGCTCGCCCGCTCGCGCCTTTGCTAAGGCGTTCTCGAACGACTGGTCGGTCTCCGGGCGGTGGTCGAACCCGAAGTCGTGGGCGGCACCGGTCATGGTCGATGAGAACGCGCCACGGTCGTAAAAAACGGGGCGGTACAGGAACTACGGGTGGCCAACAACGACTGGTCGAACAGGGGGAGAAAGGATTAGTCCGCAGACGGTGTTATGTCGAGTATGGAACACTCAACGTCCCCAACCACCGAGTCCACCCTCGACGACAACGGGGAGAGCCTCCTGTTTTCGGCACTCGTCGGCGCAATCGCCAGCCTCGTTCTCTCTCCGGTTCCGGGGTCGCCAATCCTTGGCGGCGCGCTTGCGGGCTACCTGACCGGAACCGACCGCACTCTCGGCACGAAATCCGGCGCGCTCTCCGGCCTGTTCATGGGTCTCGTCAGTACCTTGTTGGCCGTCGTCTTCCTCGGGTTCTTCGGTATTTTTGTTTTCGCCAGCGCGCCGTTCGACTTCAGTCTCGGATTTCTCGGGGTCGCCACCGTCGCTATCTTTGGACTTCTTATCGGTCTCGTCTACACCGTTGGCCTCGGTGCACTCGGCGGCTATCTCGGTGCGTACCTAAACGAAGAGTTCAACTGAGCCGATTCGAGCCATCCAAAACCGAATAGTGGTCCCTCGCCTCAAACGAGTTCTTCGACCGCGGGCAGGAACTCCGTGAGGTCGTCGCGAACGACCCGGTCTGCACTGCTGTCGTACTGCGTCTCGTCGAAGTTGACGACGACCAGCGAGCCGTCTTCGGCGGCCCTACCGGCGAGTCCGGCCGCCGGATGAACCGTCAGCGACGACCCGAGCGCGAGAAACACGTCGGCCTTGTCCGCCAGTCGGTTGGCCTTACTGTAGGCGACGCGCGGAAGTCGCTCGCCGAACAGCACGACATCGGGTTTGACGATACCGCCGCACTCGCCGCAGGTCGCTGGCGCGTCACCGGCGCGGACCTGTTCGAGCGCCGTTTCGGCCGCAAAGTGGGATTCGCAGTCCTCACAAACGACCTGCGAGGCGTTTCCGTGGAGTTCGACGACGCGGTTCGACCCGGATTCACGGTGGAGACCATCCGTATTCTGTGTGATGACCCTGTCGAGAATGCCCCGTGATTCGAGTTCGGCGAGCACGTCGTGACCGGCGTTCGGGGCCACGCCATCGGGAAACATCCGCTCGTGGAGGCGAACGCGCTCCCGCCAGAACCCCGCCGGGTCGTTCACGAAGCGGTCGCGGTGAAACGACGCCGGGTCGAACTCGGTGTTCCAGATGCCGTCGTCGCCGCGGAAATCGGGGATGCCCGAAGCGGTGCTCATCCCCGCGCCGGTGAAAGCGACGACGAACTCGGCCTCGCGGAGTCGGCGGGCAACCCACGCGGCATCGGATTCGAGGGCAATGTCCATAGCCAGACGGACGAGTTCCGAGCGAAAAAGCGGCTTGATTTGTCGGTGTTCGAGTTCGTGTATATATTAGGACAAAGTAAGTGCGAGATGCGCACAGAAGTGGAAGGTTCTTAGTGTGAAGAGCGTGAGGGTCGACCATGACCAGCGTGAAGGACTTCCGCGTCGAGGAGGAACCGACGGCGACCGACCTCGGCCGGGGCCGCTTCGTCTTTTCCGACCGCTACTCCGTGTTCGACTGGGGTGAGATGCCCGACCACATCCCGAACAAGGGCGCAAGCCTCTGTCTCATGGGCGCGTACAACTTCGAACTGCTCGACGTGAACCACATTCCGACCCACTACCTCGGGGTACTCGAAGACGGCGAAATCAAGGACCTCGAAGAGTGCGAGTCGCCGCCGACGGAGATGGCAATCGAACTCACGCAGGTGCCTGACCTCCCGCACGACGACGGCGAGTACGACTACGACGCCTACCACGAGACGGCGGGCGACAACTACCTCATCCCGCTCGAAATCGTCTTCCGAAACACCGTTCCCGTGGGGTCGAGCCTCCGGAAGCGCGGCGAACCCGCCGACTACGGTCTCGATGTCGACGAGTGGCCGGACGAAGCCGTTTCACTCCCCGACCCCGTCGTGGAGTTCTCCACGAAGTACGAAGAACAGGACCGCTATCTCGACCGCGAGGAAGCCGACTTTGTCGCTGGCGCAGTCGACCTCGACCGCCTCGAAGAACTCGCGCTCGCCGTGAACCACGTCCTGAACGAGCAGGCCGCACGCGCCGGGTTCGACCACGAAGACGGGAAAATCGAGTGTCTGTACCACGACGGGACCGTGAAGGTCGCGGACGTGGTCGGCACGTTCGACGAAAATCGCTTCTCCTACGACGGCCAGCAGGTCTCGAAGGAGGTCGTCCGCCAGTACTACAAGCGCGTCCAACCCGAGTGGGTCGACGCCGTGTCCGCCGCGAAGCAGGAAGCCATCGAAACGGGCGAACCCAACTGGCGCGAGGCGTGCGAAATCGAACCCGAGCACCTCCCCGACGACATCGTAACCGCACTTTCGGACATCTACTGCGCGGGGACGAACGCCTACGTCGATTACGACTGGTTCGACGCGCCAGATATCGAGGACGCGGTCGAGCGCGTGCAAGAGCTGTAACTCGGTCCGCACTACCAACTCGGTCCGCACTACCCTCCGAAACCGCTGACACGAGACGGGAAGGCACTTGTCTGCCTACCGTCACTATCGGGGCATGCCCTCCCTGCCCTCCCGTCGAGCATTTCTCGCTACACTCGGAACCGCCGCGAGCGTCAGCCTCGCGGGGTGTAGCGGTCTCCGCAGGAGATACTTCCCGCGGTCGCACACGAACGACGCTGACCTCTCGGGTGACGACGGGCCGTGGCCGACTCTCGGCCACGACGCCCGGCGAACCGGGTCGACGCCCGCGAGTGGTCCCGACGAAGGGGCGGCGCTCGGACTCCACGCCGAAGCGAGTCACTACCCAGAACGGCAGGTCGTCGTCGGGTCCGACGTGATTCTGTTCACGGTTCGTCGATGGCGGGAATACGAGCACTCCGACCTGTTTTCGGGCGTCGTCGCCGTCAAGCACAACGGGAGAGAACGGTGGCGACTTCAAACTAAATCAGATATGGGCGTTCCTACGGTCGTCGGCGACACAGTATTCATCGAGGACAGAGTCGGCACGCGCGCCGTCGATATCGAGACGGGCGACGTGAACTGGACCTACCGAAGTGGCTACGGGTTCCCCCACGTCTCACCCGCAGTGACCGAGGGCCGAGTGTTCATCGGTGGCCGCGAGTTCCTCGCCCTCGACGCGGTGACCGGGAAACGACTGTGGCAGACCGACGAAGAGATGCCCGCCGTACAAACGTGCGCCGCGACAGACGAGTCCGTCGTCGTCTCGAACGGGTACAACGAGAACGGCGGCGGCCTGTTCTGTCTCGATGCCGCAGATGGGAGCGTTCGCTGGGAGTCGTCGATACCCGTCGTTCACAACCCGGCCGCCGTCGGCGACGAGGCGTGTTACGTCGTCGACGACAGGGGCACCCTGCGGGCCGTCTCACTCGCTGACGGCGAGGAGTTGTGGATGCAACACGCCGCCGGAATCAACGGCGGATACGACAGGTACGAACAGGCCGTTCTGGCGGGTGATACCGTCCTCTCCAGTGGTCGCGACGACCCGCTCGTTGCCTACGACCGGAAGACGGGTAACCGAGTGTGGTCTGCAGGACCGGCGGGAGAGCGGTACCACGTTCCAGTCGTCGCTTCCGATGGCATCTACGGCGTCACCCGCGAGGGTACCGTCTTCGAGGTCGGTTTCGACGGAACGGAGCGCTGGCGACGTAGTATCGACCTGACGGTGTCGGCGTCACCGTCACTCGCGGATGGGTCGCTCTACATGGGCGGTCGAACTGGCGAGCGTAGCGAGGAGTGGGAAGGTGGGTTCTTCCGGTTCGGTCCGTGAACGCCGGCCGCGTCTCGGACCGGATTGCTCGTACTGCTCGGTGAGAGGCGGAATCGAGGTCGGAGGCGTGTTTTCGGAGTCGTTCGACCTCGGCATCGAGGCCGCCGGTGAGTTCGCCGAGGCCGACGACAAAAAAGAGACCAGTCTCAGTCTTCGGACGGTTCGAGCGTAAGCGCTTCTCGCTCGCCGCCGAGCCCGTCGATGAGACCGTCGACCGGCCGGTCGGGGTTCAACGCCTGCGCTTCGCGGGAGAGCCCGAGTTGGTAGTCCTCGGCGTCGGTCTCCGAGCGGAGGCTGGTGCGTCCACGGTGAACCGTAATGTCGTCGTTGAGGTGGAGCTTCACGGCTTCGAGGAGCGCGTCGGCCTCAAGCGGTTGCCCGCGCGACTTTATCTCGTCGATGGTGGCGTCGTCGGGCACGTCGAAGGCCCGCTGGGCGATAATCGGCCCTTGGTCGAGGTCCGTCGTCACGTAGTGGGCGGTGACGCCCGCGATGCGGACGCCGCCTTCTTTCGCCTGCCGGTAGGCGGCGGCACCGGGGAAGGCCGGGAGCAACGACGGGTGGATGTTGATGATGCGGTCTTCGTAGCGGAAGACGACGTTCGGCCCGAGGATGCGCATGTAGCGCGCGAGGACGATGAGGTCCACGTCGTACTCTTCGAGGAGTTCGAGCAGGTGGTCTTCGTCCGCGGTGCCCTTCTCGTCGCCGATGTCGTGGAAGGGAACGTCGTAGTGGCTCGCCAGCGGTTCGAGCGTGTCGTGATTACCGATGACGACCGAAATCTCCGCGCCGAGGTCGTCGTTCGCCCACGCCTCGAACAGCGCTTCGAGACAGTGGGACTCCTTCGTGACGAGCACGGCGATTTCGCGCGTCTTGCGGTCCGACGGGAATCGTACCTGCACGTCGACGCCGAGTTCGTCGCCGAGGTCGGTGAGTGCGTCGCGGAGTTCGTCGCGGCTGCAGGTCATCTCCGAGGTGTCCGCGTGAAGCGTCATCCGGAAGATTCCCTCCCGGACCGCTTGGTCGAGGTCCTCGACGTTGATTCCGCGTTCGAACAGCAGGGTGGTCACATTCGCGATGAGTCCGGTCTTGTCTCCTCCGATGACCGTGATTTCGGTTAGTTCTCGCGTCATACCGTCACCTCCAGCTGTTCGAAGCTGAACATACACCGCCCTGAGTGGTCGAACGGTAAACCGCTGTCGTTCTCCGCAACGGTCCCACCTGAACGACCGTGAATTACCGGCGGACGGCTCGAACGGTGGGCAACCGAGTTACGAAAGCGGGAACACCGTCGAGACGACGAGGACGACGACGAGGCCGGTTACGGAGATAATCGTCGTCAAGGCGGTCCACGTCTTCAGCGTCTCGGCCTGCGTGAGGCCGCCGATTTCCTTGACGAGCCAGAACCCGGAGTCGTTGTACCACGAGCAGATGTTGCCGCCCGCGCCGATGACCATCACCAGATACGCGGTGTGGACCGGAAGCTGACCGGTCAAGGGAGCCATGATTCCAGCTGCGGTGAGCATCGCCGCGGTCGCGGAACCCTGCGCGACGCGGACGATAGCGGCGATGAGCCACGCCGTCACGAGAAGCGGAATGCCGAAGCCTTCGAGTCCGTTTGCGATGTAGGGGCCGATTCCCGAGGCGGCGAGCAGTGCGCCGAACGCGCCACCCATCGAGGTGATGGCCGCGATGTTACCGCCGCTTTTCAGCGCCTCGGTGAGCTCTTCTTCCCACGCCGACCGCGAGAGGTCGGTCCAGCGGTAGTACGTGTAGGCTGCGGCGAGCGCGGCGACGGTGAGCGCGACGTTCTTGTCGCCGATGAACGCGATAAACGGCCTGACCTGTTCGACCATCGGCGTCACGCCTTCGAGGGCGTTGGCGACGGTGAGCGAGCCGACGAGCGCGACGGCGATGACGATAGGCGCAGTGGCTTCGAGGAAGCTCGGCAGCGACGACACGTCGCGCTGGGCGCGCTCCTGCAGTTCGTCCGTGGTCGTCCCCATCGCATCGCGGAGCGGGATGTCGATGCGGCGGTTAATCCAGCGACCGTAGACGAGTCCCCCCATCGTGGCCGACGGGACGGCGACGGTGACGCCGATGAGCATCGTGGTGCCGATGTCGGCCCCGATTTCGCTGGCGACCGCGAGCGGGCCGGGCGTCGGCGGGATGAACACGTGAGCCGTGGCAGCGCCGGCCCCGACGACGACGAGGTAGAGCGCGTAGTTGTCGCCCATCCGCGCCCGCATCGAACGTGCGAGCGGCGCCATCAGGTAGAAGACGCTGTCGAAGAAGACGGGGATGGCGAGGACCGTACTGCTCCCCCACAGCGCGATATCGCTATTGTCTTTCCCGACGAGAGACTGGAACGACCGGACAATTCGCTGGGCGGAGCCGCTTTCAAGCATCGACTTCCCGATGATTGCAGCCATCAGGATGGGGATGCCGATTCCGGCCATCCCATCCCCGAATGCCGTCGCCGTCTTCGTCGCCGCCTGAGCGAGTGTGAAGTCGGGGACGAACGCCGCGTTGACGAGTCCGACCGCGAACGCGGCTATCGCTAACCCGACGAAGGCAGGGAGGTCCAAGACGACGAGGAGAAGCACGACTAGTGCGAGTCCGACTACGAACGTCAAAAGCGGGCTCTGTGCGAATTCGAGTACCATGTGCGGGACAGTGTCCCAATCACGGGTAGAAAATGATTACTATTTGTTGTATACATGATTTTTATTAACTAGTATTATATTATTATTCTAATTGACCGCAAGCATCAGATATCGTGCGTTCAAAACCGCCTGTCGGGGTCTTCCCGGGTTGTTGACGCCTGTAGACGAGACACTCGCTCTCACCACGACGGGCACTTCACTGACCAGATCGTTTCCCGATCTCTGAGAGAGTAACCGCTAGTCCGCACTGGATAAGCATATTCATGCACAACAAACACGACCCAAAACCGTTTTTGCACATCACCACGCATCGTCACCCGATGACCACCTACACCGCGACGGTGACGGTGCGCCTCAAGCGTGGCGTGCTCGACCCGGAGGCGGAGACGACGAAGCGCGCACTGGAACGACTCGGGTTCGAACTCGACGCGTTGCGCTTCACCGAACGGTACGAAGTCGACCTCGACGCGTCGGGTGCCGACGAGGCCGCCGACCGCGCCGACGAGATGGCCGAACGCTTACTGGCGAACCCGACCATCCACGACTACGAGGTCGAGGTCGCAGAGGCTTGAGATGATTGCAGTTGTGCAGTTCGGCGGGTCGAACTGCGACCGAGACGCCGTGCGCGCGCTGGAGGACCTCGGGTTCGAAGCCGAGCGCGTCTGGCACGAAGACCAACTACCGGAAGAGACGACGGGTATCATGCTCCCCGGTGGGTTCTCCTACGGCGACTACCTGCGCGGTGGTGCGATGGCCGCACGCTCGCCCATCATGAAGACTGTCCGCGAGGCTGTCGACGACGACCTCCCCGTCCTCGGCGTCTGCAACGGCGCGCAGGTCGGCTGTGAGTCCGGTCTCACGCCCGGCGCGTTCACGACGAATGCGAGCGCTCGATTCCAGTGTGAACACGTCTATCTGCGCGTCGAAAACGCCGACACGCCGTGGACCGAAGCATACGAGGAAGGCGACGTCATCGAACTGCCCATCGCACACGGCGAAGGGCGATTCGAAATCGACGACGAAGGCTACGAAGAACTGGAGTCTGAAGACCGCATTCTGTTTCGGTACTGTGACGAAGACGGGAACATCACCGACGAGGCGAACCCTAACGGCTCGCGCGGAAACGTCGCCGGAATCCTCGGTGCGTCCGAGTCAGTGGCAGTGCTGATGCCGCACCCTGAGCGGGCATCGCTCCCGAACCTCGGCAATACCGACGGTCGTGGCGTGCTTGCGGGCTTCGACGGCTGACTGCGATAAAGAGACCGTCCGCTGCGGTGGCGGGCGGTACGGGGTCGGTTGGGCGAATGTAGCGGCGTACACGATGAGCGATGGTTGGAGTTTGGGATTTTCCGACCCGCGTACTGCGTGCTATGGAGCGAGAGCGCAAGGAGCGTCCGTAGCAACCCATGCTTCGGTGTTCTCCTCCTCGCGAATCTCGAACCATCCATCCGCATAGTAGACGGTCTTGTACGTGTGTTTCGTCATGATGGCGGGCAGTCCGGATGGACACGTCCGAACCACCAAATGTGACAATGGTTCACATCCTCTTTGATACAAACGCCCTATCGACCCGTTAGGAGCCACTTACCACCGTATAGGAGTCCCTAATGTCACTAGAACCCACAAAATACGGGCCTACTATAGCCTGAGACTGGGCAAACGTACGGTGTCTGTCTCAGCGAACGAGCGGCATATTGTAGCTCGTCTCGTTGTCGAGAACGAACTCCCAGGTCGACTCGCACTCACAGGACACCTGGTCGAAGACGCTCGGGTCCTGTCGGAGGTTGAAATCCTTGACCGCCTTGAACACGAGTTCGTCGCACTCGCCGCAGTTGTGTGCGCCGCGTTCTTGGCCGCCGCCGACGGGGTCGGAGACGACGATCGCGTCCACGTCGACCGTGTCACGGAGCGCCTCGGCGACCGACCAGAGCCACGGCGGACGGTACCCGCCGTTGAAGAACAGTTCGTCCACCATCGTGTAGCGCTGGACGTTCGTCGGGTTCATCGAGACGGTGTGGCAGTTGTCCACTGCAGCACATCGGCGGATAGAAGACTTCATGTCTTCGAGCGCTTCGGGTTCCGAGAGGAACGGCGGCTTCATCAGCAGGTACGCCTTCACGCCGCCACCCGCCGCGGCCGCCTCGTCGCAGGCGTCTTCGAAGTCGGCGAAGTCGAAGTACTTGTTCACGCAGTCGTGGCGGACGCGGTCGGTCGCCGTCTCCAGTCCGATTGCCACGTCCGTTTCGAGGCCGCGGTCGGTGAAGTCAGCGAGTTTCTCGCGCGTGACGAAATCCGGCAGCGACTCGACGACCATGCGGTCGCGGTCCGAGAACGTCTCGGCGATAGCGTCGCGTGTCTCTGCGGGCACTTCGCGCTCGTCGAGGAACGACCCGGAGGTGTAGATTTTGATGAGACCGGCCTTCTCGCCGTCGTCCATGGTATCGGCTTCGTGGTCGAGACAGACCTGAATCTGGTCCATCAGCGCCTCGTGCGAGACGGTCCCGCCTTCGACGGATTCGGCGACGTAGCCGCACATCGTACACCCGCCAGCGCGGGCCCAGCGACAGCCGCCGGTGTTGAGGATAATCGTCAGCGAGTCGTACACGCCGTCGGGCGTGTTGTCCTCGTCAATCCACACCCGCGTCGGTTCGTGAGGGTCGTAGGTCTTCTGCTTCTGCGAACGGATGTCGCGCATCACCTTGTTGTGCGCGTCCATCCCGCGTCCCCGTTCGTAGACCTCGGGGCTCGGCTTACTCATTGGAGACTCCTATCGGATGGGTGCGTAAAGCCGCTTCGTCTGGGCTGCGCCGACGTCGGAGAGTGAGTTCGGGACCGGCAGGGACTCCCCGTCGAACCCGACGGACGTTCATGTGCTCGCAGGCCGTAGACGGTGCTATGGACCGCCGGACCCTTCTCTCGCTCGTCGCGGCCGGTGTCACCGGGGGAGCGGGCTGTGGAACGCCCGAAGTCGAGACTGTAACACCCACACCGGAAGCGGAGACGCAACCGCCGACTGCGACACGAACACGAACGCCTGAATCGCGCGTCGAGCGCACGCTCACTATCTGGAATCCGACGCCGAAGCCGGTGTTCACGACGGTCGTCGGCACCCGCAACGACCGCGACGTATTTTTCGAGAATCGCGACCTCCTCGCCGGGGAACGAACCATGGCTACGGTTGCTGTTCCGCTCGGCGACACCGAGGTCCTCGTCGAAACTGATACGGGCGTTCGAGCCCGGTCGACGTGGACCGTCGAGACCCACTTCGACGGGTTTGCGGTCGTGCTCGGGCGGGAGACGACGGCGTTCTGGCACACCGTTTCGTGCGACCCGCGCGGTGAGTGTGCGCTCGGCGCTAGCTCCAACAGCGACATCGAATCAGCAGTCGAACTTCCGCTCGTCGGCGACGGTCTGTCGCGGTGGTACGCACCCGCTGGCGTCGTCGTAGAGAATTCCGGCCCGAAGACGACGGCGAGACTCCGTATCGACCTCCGCGACACGGTCCTCGTCGACCGGCGGTACCGACTCCCGGCGAGAACGCAACTGGCCGTGCCGGTGACCTACCGAACCGGAACCTACCGCGTCGTCGTGGAGACTGACGAACGAACTGTCGATACGACGTGGTCCGTCCCCGACGAGCCGACGAAATACATCGATTCGACGAGTGGAAAAACGGGGTGTGGGCCGGCGAATACGACATTGATGGTCGACAACCGCGACGACGAGCCCCACCGACTCAGACTCCGAGTCAACTCGAAAGGGAACGTGTTCGACCGCGTCGACTCCACGGGCGAAGTGTTCGACCGCGTCCTCGACCTCGGCCCCGACGAAACGCGCGAACTGGTTCCTGTAGCCGCGTCTGGGTCGTACCATGTCACCGCGACCCTCGAAACCGGCGCGGAAGTGTCCGGGACGTGGTGGTCGTGTCCGCCGCGTGGCCCGGCGAGCGTCGTCGTCGACGCCACGGGGTCGCCCTCGTTGACCGCGGCGGGACCGCAACCAGGATGAGTCGCACAGAGTGCCGCAATGCCGAGACGGAACAGCGTCGTCGCAGTGGGGAGTAACCACGATTGGTTACGGACGTGTGAGAATCACTAACTCAGCAGAATACGTATATAACCATTGAGGATTACAATGACCGAACTTGGTGGCTATCACGACAGAGTCGCGCGTGTGGACCTGTCGGAGGACGATATTCGATACGAGGGCATCGACGACGAGGACGCAAAGAAGTACATCGGGGCACGGGGGCTCGGCGTCAAATACGTGTTCGACCAGGGGCCGGACGTGGACCCGCTTGGCCCCGACAACCTACTCGCGTTCATGACAGGACCGCTAACGGGCACACAAACCGTGATGAGCGGTCGTATCGCGGTCGTGACGAAGTCCCCGTTGACGGGGACCGTCACTGATTCGCACCACGGCGGCTGGAGTGGTGCCCGGCTCAAGTGGTCCGGTCTCGACGGCCTGCTTTTCACCGGGAAGGCCGACCACCCGGTGTATGCTGTCGTCGAAGACGGCGATGTGACGCTCCACAGCGCCGAACACATCTGGGGATGGGGCGTCCACGACACCATCGACGAACTCGAAAGCGAGGTCGACGGCCAACTCGGCAAGAACCTCTCGGTGATGGCTATCGGACCGGGTGGCGAAAACGGCGTCCGCTTCGGCTGTATCGTCAACGAGGACGACCGGGCGTCAGGTCGCGGTGGCACGGGTGCCGTCATGGGGTCGAAGAACCTCAAAGCCGTCGTCGTCAAATCCGGCACGAAGATGCCGAAACCCGCCGACCCCGAGACGTTCAAACAGGGCTACCAGCAGGCGATGCAACTCATCCGCGAGTCGGAAGTCACCGCTCCGAACGAAGGCGGCCTGTCACTGTACGGAACGAACGTCCTGATGAACGCGACCGAGGAGATGGACGGGCTTCCGACCCGCAACGGGAGATACACGTCCACGTCGAGCGAGGCGGCGGCGAACCCAACAGACCACAATATCGAAGCCGAGAAGGTCTCCGGCGAGAACGTCCGCGAGAACATCCTCGTCGACGAACCGACGTGTCACTCCTGTCCGGTCGCCTGCAAGAAGGAAGTCGAGGTGACCACGACGGTCAAAGGCGAGGAGATGAACGTCCGCGGCGAGTCCTACGAGTACGAATCGGCGTTCGCGCTCGGTCCGAACTCGATGAACGACGACCGCGACAAGATTGCGGTCATGATTAACCTATGTAACGACCTCGGCATCGACACCATCGAGGCTGGCAACATGATTGCCATGGCGATGGAGATGACCGAGCAGGGCAAACTCGACACCCTTGACGAGGATATCGAGTGGGGCGACGCCGACGAGATGATCGACCTCCTCGAACGCATCGCCAACCGCGACGGCGACCTCGGCGACCTGCTCGCGGGCGGCGCAACCCACATCGCCGAGACGATGGATGCCCACGAGAATTCGCTCGCCGTCAAGGGCCAAACTATCCCGGCGTACGACCCCCGCTCTATGAAAGGCATGGGCATCGGTTACGCCACCTCGAATCGTGGTGCATGCCACCTGCGTGGCTACACGCCATCTGCCGAGATTCTCGGCATCCCCGAGAAGTACGACCCTCACGAGTGGGAAGGCAAGGGCGACCTCGTCGCGCTTTTCCAGGACATGCACGCCATCTCGGACTCGTTCGACATCTGCAAATTCAACGCATTCGCGGAGGGCATCGAAGAGTACGTCCTGCAGTACAACGGGATGACCGGCCGCGACGTGACCGAGGAAGAACTCCTCGAAACCGGCGACCGCATCTACACCCTTGAACGCTACTACAACAACCTCGTCGGCTTCGACGGGTCGGACGACTCGCTGCCGGGTCGCTTTATCCCCGGCGACGAGGCTGTTCCGGGACAGGGTGGCTCCGAAGGCCAACTGTGCGAACTCGAAGAGATGAAAGAAGAGTACTACGCGCGCCGCAAGTGGGTCGACGGCGTCGTTCCCGACGAGCGCCTCGACGAACTCGGCATCGACATCGGCCCCGGCACGGGCGTCTCCCGCGGCGACTCGTCGGCACCGGCGGACGACTGAGTCGAACGAATCAAAAGGCAGAGCTAGCCAACACGCCGACCCACCTTTTGCGTGTTTCGACAGGAACCACTCGACACGTCGCCGTGCATGGTCTCCTGCGTATCACGGAGCCTCAGACCACGAACCGGAGGAACCAGAGCGCACCCATCCCGACGGCGATGGTGACGATAACGCGCTCTGTGTACCACGCCGCGAGCGCGGCGAGCACGCCAGCCACGAGTCGTTCGTTGCCGAGTGAGACCGAAAGGTCGCCCGCGGGAGCGACGAGAGGCGGGAAGACGAGCGCCGCAAAAACGGCCGCAGGCACGTAGTTGAGAGCTGACTTGGCTCGCGGTGGAAGCTCATCGATACGGCCGAACAGGTAGACGAACGAGCCTCTGATGGCGAAGGTGAGTGCGCCCGCGAGGGCGATAACCCCCCAAACGGTGATGGGGTCGTAACTCGTCGTCATCTACAGTTCACCCCCGAACGATTCGACCGCGAGACCGGCGAGGACGCCGACGACGGCGGCGACGATGATGTCGAGGTGGAACGGAACCCCGGCGACGACGACCGCGACTGCGACGACGCCACCGGTGAGGCCCGAGGCCGCCGCGGCACGGTTCTTCAGAGCGGGGACGAGAAGCGCGAGAAACACCAGCGGAGCGGCGAACTCGAAGCCCCATTCGGGTGGGAGTCCCGTCCCGAGGAGCGCGCCAGCGATAGTCGCGAACTGCCAGACGACCCACAGCGAGGCGGCGACGCCGAAGTAGTATGCGAATCGGTCGGTCTCGCCATCGCGACCGTAGCGAGCGATAGAGAGCGCGTATGCCTGGTCGGTGAGGAGATACGACGAGACCGCTTTCGACCGCGCGGCGAAATCCCGGAAGTGCGGGGCGATAGAAGCCGAGTACATCAGCATCCGGAGGTTCACGACGACGGCGGTTCCGACGACGATAGCGAGCGGCGCGTCGGCACCGAGGAGTTCTATCATCGCCAGTTGCGAGGCACCCGCGAAGACGACGCTGGAGAATCCAATCGCGTGGAATATCGAAAGACCCTGTTCGACGGCGGCGACACCCGCGACGAGGCCGAAGGGAGCGATGCCGAGGTGGAGCGGTGCTGCATCCCGAACACCATCGAGAAAGTCAGAGGGGAGTGTTGGCATCTATCGCATCCAGAACGTCGCGCCCGAAATAGGCGTCTATCTAACAGTGCCCCATTATGTGTTATTTTCCATGATTTATTCCTGGGCTAGTGCACATTAATCACGAGGTTCCGACAAATTATCAGTCTGGGTTGTTAGAGGTTAAACGCGATATTCTTCAGCAGAATCAGCATCCCCTTTGCTCACTGAAGGTGTACAGTAGTACCTTGATTACTGCTCATCACAGACAGTATCAATACGAATTTTATACTCGTATCCACACGTCGCTTTTAGCTCAGATAGTGAATTTCGAACCAGGTCCAGATCTGTCGTCTCCTCCACGTTGACCGTTGTTGGCAATTCGTTGTTCCGGTCAACCAGCTTTGATAAGATAGCCGACGACAGATTTTGGCTTTGCCAAGTAAACCTAATCGTATGATTTTGTTCATTAATATGAATCTCTGATAGGCGGTTAAGATCGATCCACGTTGGAGAGTCATCTTCTTTGATTGGAGTAATGCCGAGTCGAGTCGGTTTGAGGACGTATCGGTACTGTTCACCTTTCCAGTGGGTGATATATGGTACTGGGAAAATGCCAACACCATCGAGGTCTTGAATGCACTCTTCAACTTGGTAGACTATCGACGATGCATCTGTATTATCGCGTAAATCGCGTTCAAACGAACTTTCAGGGAAGACATGGCAGATCCACTCACCCTTATTTAAAACCGCAATGTGTCTTACCCCGTATAAGCGCCAGGCAAGACACGAGTCTTCTCCGTTGTCGAGTGACAATAGGTCAGAAATGAGTGGTTCTCCATCCGGTAGAGCCGCCCGATATTCGACGCCATCCTGTCCAAGGATACGATCACTCTCCCGAACGTGAGTAAACTCGGAATCAAGCCGGTCAGCTATACTAGGCTTGGATGATTGAATTTCTTCGGTCCACACCGAAACTCGGACTTCATCGCCGAAGTGAGAGGAAGTCCTAACGAGACAATTTTCGGCGCGTATTCGCTGTCTGTTTGCTTCCTCATTAGGGGAACAAACAAACAGCCGATGAGTGGCATCATCGGGATCAATTACAGTCATAACTGGTCTCGTATCCGGAAGGAATTATATTTATGTTAGATTGGGGTGCCGGTCGGTGGAGCGAGAATCATTCCGGCTGCGATGGCATAGGCAAGTGCTGCTGCTACGCCTGCTGGAAGTACAATTCCAGCTGCATCTGCTGAACTCTTGATAGCTTTCTCTATTTTGTCTGTAAGCCAACTCACACCGGGCAGACCGTCACCGCTATTTGGACAATGGCGCCAGCAGCGCTGTGTTTTATTTTCTTCTCCAACCCAAGTACAATCACCATCCGTTTCTTGACCATAGTAGAAACTCACGCCTCCATTTGCATTATTGGTTGGGACGACCTCAAATTTCCAAACATTAATTAATGGAGTATGATCTCCTGCAGGAGGAGTACTTTCACACTTCTCTCTAGAAGAATATCCTCCCCGAGCGTTCACGCACCAAATCCCTGCGACTTTAGTATCTACCTTTTTATGGCACCGTTTTGCGCCTTGTAGCGTAATACCCGATTTTTGATCTGCAATTAGTGGCTTAATATCCCGGATATCATCACTAATTTTAGTAGACTGGATCTCACTGGACGATCTAATTTCGGACTTATACGTAGCCCCGTCCATTGAATAAGTCAGGGTAAGCCTACTCGCTTTTTGATCATGTTTTATTCCATGAACTCCAGCATCAGCGTGGGTGAGTTGTTGGGGATCATCAACTGGGACTTCCGCCGAATTAGCCCCTCGTTGAATGTATAGTTGGAAACCATCCCCGAGATACGGGGTAGTGAAAGCAACTGCTGAATAATCAGGAAGAACGATATACTCGGTAGCAATATCACGAATTAATTCAACTACACTTGAGTTATTTTCTTTATATTCTTTATTAGTGGAATTGGATTTAGCACTAGCAAGTGGAACCTGTGTTGTCACTGCTGCTATACCAATACCCTCCAATAGCCGACGTCTATTGAATTCCTTGCCTGACATTAATAACTACATAAACCTTGGACAATAATAATGTTTTATATATTGTCATGTAATTGGAGAATCAATAATGCCGAGATATAACCTTACTATTTGATGAGTTATGAACTATATTAATTAATGTAGTCATATATTTTCGATGAATTTTCCTCCCAAATACTGTATTTTCTATCTGCACTGGTCCAAGAACCTTTACGAGCGTTACCGTCTTCACAACCAGCCCTCGCTATCGGTGAACGACGGCGACTTCACGTATTTCGAGTGCGGTCTCGAACTCGTCGCGGCGGTCCGCCTCCCTGCCGACGCGTCGGAGGTGCTCGGTGTGCGCCCGGCGGACCGCGTCAACCTCGCGGTGAGAAAAGCCGAGGGCGACGCCTTTCGTGTCCCAGTGACCGAGCGGGACGAAGTAGACCGCTGTATCGGCGTCTTTGTGGATACACTCAAACTCCTGTGCGTACTCGTCTGCGTGGTCGTCGAGATACGCCTGCACTCTGTCGAGGAGTATCGGGAGTACCGAGGAAGGCACACTCGCCATCGCGGCGGCAATCATGATGGCGGTGCCGTCAATTGCACTTTCCCGTGGTGTCTCATCGTCCATATCTGAGGCGAGTCTGTCGCTGGGTCGTTCGTGGTCGTGTTGCCGGTCTCCGTCGGTTCCCATGGCTCACCCTCCCGCGCGCATCGCCTTACGGGAGAACCGCTCGATGAGGTCGTCGAGTGTCTCGTCGTCGCCCTCGAAGGTGAGTTGGACCTCGGTGAGTTGGATACTGTTCGTTATCGTGACCTCCTCGGTGTCGAGGTCGACCGTCCAATCGGGACCGACGACACGTGTCTCGCTCTCGGCTTCCCCACCGAGACCTTCGAGGTACTGAATGGCGAGACGTGTCGAGATACCGCGAAACGCCCGCTCTCGTCGTGCCATCTCAACCACCGGCAACAGGTGGGAAAACGCTCACTGCATCCCCGTCTTCGAGGTCAGTTTCGAGACCATCGAGGTGGACCACTTCGCGTCCATTCTTCAGCACGTTCACGTGGGGTCGAATATCACCATTTTCGATGAGTTGACCGGAGAACCCATCGTACTCGGCTTCGAGTGAGTGCAGTACGTCGCCGACCGTCGATCCGCCTACGACCCGCCGGTCGACCCTCTTTCGTCCTCCCATCCCCCTCTACCTCGCCCGAAGACGCAATTCGTGTTCCATACCTCTTCTCGCCGGCCCTCAGACAAAAAAGCACGGTGCCCAG
>NZ_JBZRPK010000499.1:0-5949 GCF_058382125.1 Haloferax sp. s1 | reverse complement strand
GTGACGCCCGACCATCACGCGATTGTCGACGAGGTGGAACCGGGGGTCGTCGTCGCCGCGGGCTTTTCGGGTCACGGCTTCCAGCACGCACCGGCAACTGGGGAGGCCGTCGCCGACCTGTGTCTCGGCGAGGACGCCTGTGAAGTGGACGTGTCCACGCTGTCGCTCGACCGATTCGAGTCGGGAGAGACGCTGCAGGAACGGAACGTGGCGTAGTTGAACGGGAGGATTACGCGCTCAGGTTGACGACGGCGCGGAGTTCGCCGAGGACGCGAACCGGGTCACCGACGTCGCGCGACGCGAGCACGCGATACCTGTCTTCGTCCTCGACGACGCGGTAGGTCAACTCGCCATCGTCGAACTCGTATGTGGGTCGTGATTGGACGAGGATAGCGTCGACGTCGTCTCTGTCGTCCGGGCGGTTCGGCGGTTTGACGATGAGTGACGCCTCTTCGCCGAGGCGAATCGTAGAGAGTGTCGTGTCCAAGCCTCGCATTCGTCTTCGTCGCCCGTGGGTCGTCAATCAACAAGAACGTATCTGCTTTCAGACCGGAAATAGAATTGACAGGAATGGCCGACGACCAGTGGACGAAATTGTGCTGAAACCCGTCCTGTGCCCGCCCCTGTCACGTCAGTGTCGGACGTAACTCCGGGGCTGAACGTGACGCACCGGGCCGGACGTGACATCTCTTCCCACAATTCCGGAACCGTTTTGAGGGAACGCGGCCACCTCGAAAATATGACTCTCGAACCTGTCAGTCATGGTGTCTGCGCCACTCGCAAACCGGCTACCGACGGGTTCGGATTTTTCTTTCTGGCCGCTTGAGGTCGGCGGACTCCGCTTCGGCGCGACCGCGCCCAGCGGACGAAACCGACCCATTCGGTCAGACTCGCCAGTTCGGCGAGGCTTCGAAACTGCTAACCGACCACCAGACGGCTAACGCGACAACGAACCAGATGCGACTTCCGGAATCACAGGTCGCGGTGTTGAACGCCGCGAGCGCCACAGACGAACGGACGATAGCACAGCTAGCGGAGGCGACGGACCTGAAACCCGAGACGGTGACGGGTGCGGTCTTCGACCTGCGCGACGACGGTCTCGTCTCGGTCACAGAGACTGTCGAAGAAGACGTTGAACTAACCGACGAGGGCGTCGAGTACGCCGAAGACGGCCTTCCCGAGGTTCGACTCTACCGCGCCGCACTCGACGTCGGCGACGGTGATTCGGTCCAGATGGGACAGGTCATCGGTGCCTCCTCGCTCGGCGGCCCGCAAGTCGATATCGCCCTGTCGAACTTCGCGCGAAAGGGTTACGGCCGCATCGACTCGGGTGAACTCGCGCCCGACGCGGACGCCGACCCCGACGCGGACGAGGAAGCCGCCGCACTCGCGGCCCTCGCTGCGGGCGACGACGTCGACGCCGACGTGCTCGACCAACTCGAATCGCGGAACCTCGTCGTTCGCAACGAGCGAACCATCCGTGCCGTCACCCTCACCGACGAGGGCGTCACGGCTCTGATGGAGGGTATCGAGGCGGCCGAGACGGTCGACCGACTCACGCCCGAGATGCTCACCTCCGGCGAGTGGGAAGACGTCGAGTTCACCGAGTACAACGTCGAGGCCGACGCGCCCGAGGTGCGCGGTGGTAAGAAACACATCCTCCGGCAGACGGCAGACCGCGTGAAGGACGTGCTCGTCGGCATGGGCTTCGCCGAGATGGAAGGCCCGCACGCCGACGCGGACTTCTGGATTAACGACTGTCTGTTCATGCCGCAGGACCACCCGGCGCGCACCCACTGGGACCGTTTCGCCCTCGACGTGCCGCCGATGGAGGACATCCCCGAAGACCTCATCGACCGCGTTCGCTCGGCCCATCTGGAGGGTGTCGGCGACGACGGCGACGGCTACCACTCGCCGTGGTCCGAGGACTTCGCCCGCGCCATCGCGCTTCGCGGCCACACCACGTCCCTGTCGATGCGTTACCTCTCGGGACACGAAGTCGGCGAGTTAGAACCGCCGCAGCGGTACTTCTCCGTCGAAAAGGTCTACCGTAACGACACGCTGGACCCGACGCACCTGCTCGAATTCTACCAAATCGAGGGCTGGGTGATGGCCGAGGACCTCTCGGTGCGCGACCTGATGGGCACCTTCGAGGAGTTCTACTCCCACTTCGGCATCACGGACATCCAGTTCAAGCCGCACTACAACCCCTACACGGAGCCGTCGTTCGAACTGTTCGGCCGACACCCCGAGACGGGCGAACTCATCGAAATCGGGAACTCCGGGATGTTCCGCGAGGAAGTCCTCTCGCCGCTCGGCGTCGAGTGCGACGTGATGGCGTGGGGCCTCGCGCTGGAGCGTCTCCTGATGCTCATGTACGGTTTCGACGACATCCGCGACGTTCACGGAACGCTGTGTGACCTCGACCTGCTCCGCGAGACGGAGGTGCTCCGATAATGCCCGTAGTTGACGTTCAACCCGACGAACTGCGCCGCCTGACCGGCCACGAAGAGAAGTCCGACGAGGAGTTCAAAGACGACCTGTTCGCGCTCGGTCTCGAATTCGAGGGCGTGACCGAAGACGGGGCGTTCCAACTGGAGTTCGGTCCCGACCGCCTCGACCGCCTCTCGGTCGAAGGCGTCGCCCGCTCGCTTCGCTACCAGTACGGCGATGCCAGCGGGGTCGCCGTCCCGAAGACGAACGACCCGGATTGGACCATCGTCGTCGACGAGGCGGTTCCCGAAGAGCGCCCGTACGTCACGGGTGCCGTCGTCCGCGGCGTGGACTTAGACGATGCCGCGCTCGACTCGCTCATCCAACTGCAGGAGAAACTGCACGCGACGATGGGCCGCAAGCGCGCCAAGGGCGCTATCGGTATCCACGACCTGACGATGTTGAAGGGTGACGTGCTCTCGGAGAACGCCTCCGGCAACTCCATCACGTACACCGGAATCGAACCCGACGGCGACACGTTTGTCGCACTCGACTCCGACGACGAACTCACACCGGCCGAAGTGCTCGAACAGCACGAGACGGGGCGGAAGTACGCCGACCTCGTCGGCGAGTACGACCGCTACCCGGCCATCTACGACGAGATTGGTCTGTTCTCGTTCCCGCCGGTCATCAACGGTCGCCGGACCGAGGTCTCGACCGAATCCCGCGACCTCTTCGTCGAACTCACCGGAACCGACCAGTGGACCATCGACCGGATGTGCAACATCATCTGCTACGCGCTGGCCGCCCGCGGAGCGACCATCGAGGAAATCGAAGTCCAGTACGAGGGCGGTACCGTCGCCAAGCCCGACTTCGAAGTCGAGACGAAGCGCGTCAGCCACGACCGAATCGAGACGGTCCTCGGCGTCGACCTCGAAATGGACGAGGTTATCGACCTGTTCGAGCGCTCCGGTCTCGATGCCGACGCGGAAATCGGGGAAGAGACGGTGTACGGCGTCTCTATTCCACCGTACCGCGTGGACGTACTCCACCCGCTCGACCTCATCGACGACGTGGGCCGCGCCTACGGATTCAACGAACTCGAACCGCGGTACCCCGACGTGGGGACGGTCGGCCAACGCCACGAGCGCTCCCGACTGGAAGATGCCGCCCGCACCTCGCTCGTCGGTCTCGGCTTCGAGGACCTGCTCAACTTCCACATGATTTCGGAAGGGGAGAACTACGAGCGCATGGGTATCGAACCCGGCACCGACCTATTGGGCGGCGGTGAACCCGTCTCTATCACCGAACCGTACAGCGAGGACTACACCATGCTCCGCTCGTGGGTCCTCCCGTCGCTTTCGATGGTGCTGGAGAACAATACCCACCGCGCGTACCCGCAGGACCTCGCGGAAATCGGTCACGTAGCCCATCGCGACGACGACGAAAACACCCGTGTTTCGGAGGCGCGACACGTCGCCGCCGTCCTCGCCCGCCACGACGCGACCTACGAGGATGCAAAGGGGCGACTCGCGGCCCTGTGTGGTGACTTCGACGTTGAACTGGAGACGCCGCCGACCGAACACCCGTCGTTCATCTCCGGTCGGACCGCCGCGGTCGTCATCGACGGCGAAGAAGTCGGTATCGTCGGCGAACTCCACCCGGAGGTCATCGTCGAACATGACCTCGAACTGCCGGTCGCGGCGTTCGAATTCGACCTGTCGGCGCTGCAGTAAGCGCTTCGGGTGGCGTTTTTGTCTAGGTCTTTGCGCGGCGAGCGGAGCGAGTCGCGGACACAGGTGTGCGCGTGAATAGCCTAATCCTTCGCTTACTACCGCTCGTGAGCGTAGTTGTTTGCTCTCTGACTGGTGTGGGCCGCATGGTGGTCTGTCCAACCGCTATAGGATAACTTGCAGTAATTTACAATTCTCCGCCATTCCTTTCGTGCATTTGGTCAGAATGCGATAGAAACCTTTAGGATGTAACTCGTCACGGTTTTCGTATGAACGATTATGAACTACACCGCGAAACGCTCGCGGTGACCCATGGTGAACGCGGCCAGCTGCCCGCGCCGGGGGTCGAGGATGTTACTGTTCCGGTCCACCTCTCGTCGACGTATTCGATTCCCGACGTGGACCCAGACGCGGACCTGGAGACGCTCGACCCCGACGCGGGCGAGTACCTCTACTCGCGGTTGTCGAACCCGACGCGGAATGCGCTGGAACACCGGCTTGCGGCACTCGAAGGTGGCGAACACGCGCTCGCGTTCGTCTCCGGGACGGCGGCCATTGCCGCGACCATGACGGCGGTGGTCCACCCCGGCGACCACATCGTTGCGTTCGAAGACCTCTACGGTGGTACGAAGACGATGCTGAACCGCCTGTTCGCCGAGCGACTCGACGTGGACGTGACGTTCGTGGACGCGACGGACACCGAAAACGTCGAGGCCGCAATGCGCGACAACACGCGTCTCGTCTGGATGGAGACGCCGTCGAACCCGCTCATGCACCTCTGTGATGTCGAGGCCATTGCGGCCATCGCCGACGAGTGGGACGCCGTCTTCGGCGTGGATAACACCTTCCTCAGCCCGTACTTCCAGAATCCGCTGTCGCTCGGTGCCGACGTGGTCGTCCACAGCACCACGAAGTACCTCAACGGTCACTCCGACTCTATCGGTGGTGCGGTCGTCACCGACCGCGACGACATCATGGACGAACTCGCGTTCCTCCAGCGTGTCGGCATGGGGTCGATGCTCTCGCCGTTCGACTCCTATCTGACACTTCGCGGTATCAAGACGCTTCCCCTGCGGATGCGCCAGCACGAGGAGAACGCGATGGAAATCGCGCAGTACCTCGAATCCCACGACGCTGTCACGCGCGTTCTCTACCCGGGTCTCGAATCGCACCCACAACACGACCTCGCCGCCCGCCAGCAGTCCGGGTTCGGCGGCGTCCTCTCGTTCGAACTCGACACCGACCTCGACGGGACGGCCGAGTTCCTCGGGAACCTCGACGAGTTCCCGCTCGCGGTCAGCCTCGGCGGCGTCGAGAGCCTCATCGAGCACCCGGCGACGATGACGCACTCGCCGCTCTCACAGACCGAACGCGACAGACTCGGCATCTCGGATTCCTTCCTCCGACTGTCCGTGGGCGTCGAACACGTCGATGACCTGATTTCGGACCTCGACGAAGCGCTGTCGACGGTCTAAAGAGAAAAGCGAGAGTTCCACGGGTCACCCGACCCGTGGTCATTTACGGAGACGCCACTGTTTCCGCTCTTCGCCCGCTCGAATTCCGTTGCATCGGGCATCTAACCGAGGCGTTTAACAGTCCGCCCGGCAGTAGGTACGCCAACGCAATGCCGAGCGGAGAATACGACCCGGAAACCGTCGAGGCGAAGTGGCAAGAGAGGTGGGTCGACGAAGACCTGTACGCGTACCCAGAGCGTGCGGTAGACCCCGACACTGTATTCTCTATCGACTCGCCGCCGCCGACGGTGTCCGGGAGTCTCCACTGG